>JAAAOD010000091.1 GCA_009908535.1 Verrucomicrobiota bacterium | reverse complement strand
CTTCAAGCTGACCGGCAAGCGGATTTTCCGCATGGCCCCGCTGCATCATCATTTTGAATTGAAAGGCTGGGCGGAGACGCAGGTGGTTATCCGTTTCTGGATCCTTTCCCTCGTCTTCGCCGTCATCGGCCTCGCCACCCTGAAACTGCGATGAATTTACGCGAAACCCTTCCCGATCCCCTTCTTGAACGCATGGAGCGCCCGGTGGCGGTGTTCGGTGTCGGGTCGAGCGGAAAAGCTGTCATGGAAATTCTGCGACGGATGAAAGCTTCCTTCCGGGCCTATGACGAGCGCGCGGGGGAAGAGGATATCGGAAGGACCTTCACGGAAAGGGAGGCGGGGCATCATGACCTCGTTCTCCACAGCCCCGCCTTCGCGCCGGATCATCCGTGGCTTCGGGCCGCCACGGCGGCCGGGTGCGAATGCCTTTCCGAGATCGACTTCGCCCAGCAGCTGCGGCGGGGGCCGACTCTTGTCATCACGGGGACGAACGGGAAAACGACCCTGCAGGAATTCGCGACCTTCGCGCTCAAGCGGGCGGGAATCAGCGCGGTCGCGGCGGGACAGAACCAGTATCCGCTCTCGCGCCTTGCCGTGCGCCCGGAACTGGACGGCGTCACCGCGGTTTGCGCAATGGGGCCGGCGCTTGCCCGCGTGGTCAAGCACTTCCGCTTTGAAACCCTTTTCTGGACCAACTTTCACGAGGATCATATCGAGGATCCCGGCGAGAGGCGCGAACTCTTTGAACGCATCCTCCGGCTCGGCAGCCTGAGCCCGGAGGCGGACTTCTACGTCGGGGAATCGGTCCGGGTAGCTGCGGAGGAGTACGGCGTCCCCTTTCCGGAAAAAGTGCGCATGGCCCGTCCGGAGGATAGGCCGACATGGGAACTTCCGGTAAGATCGGCTTTCTCCACCGTCATCCACCATCCCGCCCTTGCCCTCTTCCGCCGCTACTGGCGCGAGCGCGGCCTTCCCGATGAACAACTGAAAGCCGCCGCGGAGGCTTTTTCGGTGCGGGAACACCGCCTCCAACCCTGCGCAGAGGCGGGCCGGGTCCGCTTCTGGAATGATTCCAAGGCCGGCAACTTCGCCGCCACGGCAGCGGCCTTACAGAATTTTTCCGATCCGGTCCTCTGGATCGGCGGCGGATGCTATCGCGGCGGCGACCTGCGCCCCTTTGCCGAACGCATCGCGCCGCGGATACGCATGGGGATTCTTCTCGGCGACGCCGCCCCGCGCCTGCAGGAAGTCCTGGAGAAACGCGATATTCCGTGCCGCATTGTTCACGACCTGCGCGCCGCTGTGGAGGAAGCCTTTTCGCACGCCGAGCCGGGCGAGGAAGTTGTCTTCAGCCCCGGCTTTGTCGCGGGGGAACAATACGGCGATTTCATGGAACGGGGAATCTGTTTTGAAAACGCGGTTTTAGGTTTGAAGCATTGGAGGGGGGGTGCCTAAGTCCTTTCAAGAGTGGAGTATTTATGAAAATCTGGCCTGTATTCAGTTTTGTCCTTCTGGTTCACATCGGCATAATCGGGTTGTTTCTTCTTCAGCCCGGGTGCCAGAGCCGGCCCGCCGACCCGGACCCCTCGATGACCTCGATGGAGGAGAGGGCGCAGCCTTCCGGAGCGGCCGTTGAAACGGCCCCGCAAACGCTGGATTCCGCTTTTAACGCGGGTCTCGGATCGACGCAGGGCGAGGAAGGGAGACAGCGCGGCGAGCTCAGCCCGCCAAGCCGTCCGGACGGAATGCAGCGGAGGGAGCCGGACAACGGCGGCCTCGAGCCGGTTCTGCAACCGGTGCGGGAAGCCGTCCCGACCACGGTAGCGAATCGTAACTACACGGTGAAAAGCGGCGACACGCTCAGCGGTATCGCGCGTCGCCACGGGGTCGCCCTTGGCGATCTCCTCTCCCTGAACGGGCTGGACAAGCGGTCGACCATTTATGTCGGCCAGGAGCTGTTGCTGCCGGAGCGGGAAGCACCGGCCGAAACCCGCGAAGCGGAACGCGAGCACGGGGCGAAGGAGGTGGAGGTCCGGCGCGGCGACACGCTCACTTCGATCGCGCGGCGCAACGGCACCACGGTGGCGGCCCTGCGCTCGATGAACAACCTTTCCGGCGACACCATCTACGTCGGGCAAACCCTTTCCGTTCCCTCGAACGGGGAGGGCCGGGAAACCGCGTCGCCATCGCCGTCCCCACAATCCGGAACGACCTACACCGTGAAAGCGGGGGATACGCCCAGCGCGATCGCCAACCGCTACGGCATCTCCGCGCGGGAACTGATGCGGGCTAATGACATCCGCGACCCCCGCAAACTGTACGTGGGCCGCGAGCTCCGCATTCCGGGGCAGGCCGGGGAAGCGACCGCGCCGCCGCAGGAAACGACCCCTCCGGCTGACCCTTCCGCCAGCGGCGCCACCTCCGGCGAATCGGAACCCGAGCCAAGGCGCCGTGCCGCTCCGACCCGTCCGCAACCAGTGCCGGAGGCAACCTCCCCGGAGGAGCAAGAGTCCCCCTCCCCGGAGGAGGAGAATCCCATGTCGGCGCTGGAGGCTCTTGAGAACGAGGAACTGCCTTTTGTCGAAGTGGAGGAGAGCGAGTCGGACGGAGGGAATAACGGGAATTAATGGAAGCAGCGGGAAGTCAGCCATTCTTTCGTACGGCGGCCGGTTGGCGCATCCCGGTCGTCCTTCTCAGCTTCTCGGTCCTCTTCCTCAACGGTCTCGGCCTTCTCGTCCTCCTCAGCATCGGCCGCGCCCACGAGACGGGCATGGGCGGCTACTTCCTGCGCCAGTGCCTCTGGCTGGCCATTGCGCTGTCGGCTTTCGGGGTTGCCCTCTGCTGGGACACCGACCGGACACGCCGCCTTGCGGTGGTGCTGGGGGTCCTGTCCCTCGGTCTTCTCGTGCTGGTCCTTGTTCCGGGCATCGGCTTGAAGGTGAACGGGGCCCGACGCTGGATCGACCTCGGACCGATGAACATGCAGGTTTCTGATGTAGCGAAAATCGGTTACATTTTTCTGCTCGCGCACTATTTCGCGGTGGTGCAGCGCAAGCGGGAGCAGCTCCTTGAGGGATTCCTGCTCCCCCTCGGGCTGATCGCGGTTTTCTGCGGGCTTGTCTTCCGGCAACCTGATTTCGGCACCGCTTTTCTCTTTGGACTGGTCGGCGGGCTGATGCTCTTTCTTGCCGGGGTTTCGCTGCGCTACCTGATTCCGACGGGGGTCGCCGGCCTTGGTCTTTTCGCCATCCTGATCCTCCGCGACCCCGTGCGCCTCGAGCGGATCCTCGCCTTTGTCGATGTTGAGGGACACCGCAGCGCCGGTGCCTATCAACTCTGGCAGGGCTTGGTCGGCTTTGCTATGGGCGGCTGGCAGGGGGTGGGGATCGGCAACGGGCGACAGCAATTCGCCTTTCTTCCGGAGGCGCACACCGATTTTATTTTTCCCATCATCGGGGAGGAGATGGGGCTGCTGGTTACCCTTTCCGTCGTTGGGGCGTTCGCCTTGTTTTTCCTTATCGTCTGGCACCAGCTGCAGAAGGCTCCGAGCCTGTACAGTTTCCTTCTCGTCGCCGGAGCGCTCTTTTTCATCACCTTCCAGGCGATGATCAACATCGGGGTCTCGACCGGCTGCCTGCCGACCAAGGGAATGTCCCTTCCCTTCATCAGCTATGGTGGGTCCAACCTTGTCGTGACCTATGTCCTTTTCGGGCTCATCTGCCGGAACATCTGGCGCTGGAACAGCCCGCCGGCCATTCACCCCCGCGAAATCACGGACGACTAATGGGGGTTGCGGTCTACATCATCTGCGGCGGTACCGGCGGCCATCTTTCGCCGGGCATCGCCACGGCCCAGCGGTTGCGGGACCGGGGCGGGGAGACCTGCCTTGTCGTCAGCGACCGCGAAGTGGACAACCGCCTTCTGCAGGCGTATCCGGAGCTTCCCTGCCAACGGGCCCGGGGGGCCCCCTTCCGCCTGCATCCGGTCGGGTTGCTGCGCTTTCTTTTTCTCGGCATGCACTCCATTCTGGAGGCCTTGCGGGTTCTGCGCAGGGAGAGGCCGGCGGTTCTGCTCGCCTTCGGCGGCTACCTCAGTGTGAGCTGGGCCCTCGCGGCGGTCTGGCTGAAGATCCCCCTCGTTCTGCACGAGGCGAACCGGGTTCCGGGCCGCAGTATCAAACAGCTCGCCGGGATGGCGGACCGGGTTTACTTTCCCGAGGGAATCGGCCTGCGCCGGGTGGAAACGAAACGCCGTTATTTCCTGGGCATGCCCCTGCGGAAGGAAATCCGGCATATTCCCAAGGACGTCATCCGGAAAAAAATGGAGGTTCCGCAGCATGCGAAGGTCCTCGTCATCATGGGTGGCAGCCAGGGCGCGCAGGCCTTGAACGACTGGGTGGAACGTCATCGGTACTCCCTCGCGGCGGACGGGATCTGGATCTACCTTGTCACTGGCCCGGGCAAACTCGAATTACCGGCGCGGGAATGGGCACGGTCCGACCGGGGCGAGCGGGTCGCCATGAATGCCTTCGCCTTTCATGATGCGCCGCATCAACTGTTTTCCTGCGCGGACGTGGTCATAAGCCGTGCCGGAGCGGGGACTCTTGCCGAGCTGGTGGAGTCCCTCGCGCCCGCCATCCTCGTACCGTACCCGCATGCGGCCGACAATCACCAGCTTCACAATGCCCGCTACCTCGAGAAGCGAGGCGGGGCCGTCGTCCTGCAACAGAGCGAGATCGACAATCTCTACCGGGAGGTGCTCGATCTCATCTTCAACGACTGGCTGCTGTCGCGAATGCGCCGGAACCTGCACAGCCTTCGTCATGGGGACGAGGCCGGCAAACTTGCGCGGGACCTTGAGCAAGTCTACATCCGCAAAGCTTCCCGAAGGGGAAAGAAGGAGGTGCGGCAACGCTATGAACCCGCCTGATCCATCGGCCCTGCAGGCCTTTCGATTTGTTGTCCTCTGCGGCGGACCCGGTCCCGAGCGGGAGGTTTCCCTGGCCTCCGGCGAGGCTGTCGAGGAAGCCCTTGCCGCGGCCGGCCTCGCGGTCCGCCGGGTGGAACTTGAGGAGGCCGCGCTCCCGCCCGGTCTCCATCCGGCCAGGGACCTTGTTCTTCCGCTTGTGCACGGCCTCTACGGCGAGGACGGACGGCTCAGCGCTGCTCTGGCATCGCAGGGGGTTGGCTATGGCGGTAGCGAAGCGGCGGCCAGCGCCCTGTGTTTTGACAAATGGGCCTGCAAGGCCGCGGCCGCACGCCTGCAGCTACCGGTGGCGGCGGATCGGCTTCTCGATCCCGGGTTTGCCCCGGACTATCACGAAATCACCCGCCACCTCGGCTCTCCTTTTATCCTCAAACCGCGGCTGGAAGGCAGCAGCGTCGGCCTTTTCCTCGTCGACAGTCCGGCTGTGTACGAGCGCGCGCAGGCGTATCTGCAGGAACGCGTTTACCTTGCGGAGGCATTGGTGGACGGCATCGACCTCACCGTGGGGATCCTCGGGCAACGGGCCCTTGGAGTGGTGGGCATCCGTCCGGAAGGTGGGCTTTACGATTATGAACATAAATACACCCCCGGGCGAAGCCACTACGACGTGCCGGCGCGTTGCCCCCCGCGCCTGCTGGAACAGCTGCAACGCTGGTCCGAGATGCTTTTCCATGTATGTGGCTGTCGCGACCTCGCGCGGATCGACTTTCGCCTTTCGCGCGAAGGGGCGCCCGTCTTCCTTGAAGTGAACACCCTCCCCGGGATGACCGGAACGAGCCTGCTGCCAAAGGCGGCCGGGATAGCGGGCATGGATTTCCGGACGCTTGTTCTGCAATGGGCGGCTCTCGTGGCGGAACGGCATTCCGGGCAGCGTCGACCGTTGTCGTGAAGAAGCAGGCACGCAAACAGGCTCCGACGTGGAAGGACCTGCAGAAGAAGCGGGCCCGGGCAGGCAATACACGGGCGGCCCGCCGCCGTCGCTGGGAACTGCTCTTCCGCAGTTTCCTGATCCTTTTCCTCTTCGGCCTCATCCTCAGTGGTATCCTCGGCATCGCTTACTATGCCCGCGTCGCGGACAAGGAACCGGTGGTGGAGGAAAGGGCCGATCCGCTCCAGCTGGAGCTACAGACCGACGGGGTCCTCTCGGAAGGCTGGTTTCGGGAGGCATTTCCGGAGCTGCTTTACCAACCCGCCCGTTCCATCGATGTGCAGCAGCTGCGGGAAAGCCTTGAGAGCGTTGGACAGATCGCCGATGCCCGCGTGGTGGTGGGTCTTCCCGACCGCCTCCGTATCCAGCTGCGGGAACGGGAGCCGCTGATGCGGGTACGACTGCGCCGAAAGGAGGGCGATCCGGAGATCTGGCTTCTCGCGCGCGACGGCGTATTGTATCAGGGAATTCACTACCCGACGGAGACGCTGCGGCGGCTGCCCGGGCTGGCCGGCCTGAAGATCAGGCGCAGGGAGGACGGCTTCCGGCGGGTGCGCTTTCTCGGCGAGGTGGCCCGCATCCTCGATTCCGGGAAGGAGCATGTTCCCTCCCTTGCCCGGCACTGGCGCGTGGTCGACCTCTCCGACTGGAACCCTCTCCAGCCCATGCGCAGCTCCCTCGTCCGCCTCCGCAGCAATCACATCCGCGAAATCGTTGTTTCCACCGAGAACCCGGAGCATCAGATGAAGCGCCTCGCGGAAATTCTCCAGCATACGCAGCGGTACCAGCTCGGGCTGCCCGTTTTCATTGATTTATCCTTTTCCAATGAGGTGGTCATCCGGTACAACGAATAAGAGGCAGGTATGGGGCGAAGCAGAATTGTAGGTGCGGTCGAAATCGGTACGGACAAAACGGCGGTCCTCGTCGCCGAAATCGGCGAAGGATCGATGACCATCATCGGGCGTGGCCAGTCCACTACGACGGGGATGCGGAAGGGCGAAATCACCGACCTGCGCGCGGTCAGCAACGCCGTCCACGCCGCCCTGTTGGCGGCGGAAAAATCGGCCGAGGGACAGATCGAGCAGGTTTACCTTTCCATTTCCGGTGCGCATCTGCGGGGTTTCCGTCATCCCGGCGCCACTTCCATAAGCGGCAGCGGCGGACTGGTCGGCCGCGCGGATGTGCAACGGGCGATTGAAAACGCGAAGAACCGCATCCTCGAGGATGGCTATGTTTATCTCCACCATGTGAAAAACGGCTACCTCCTCGACGGCCACCCGGTCGACAACCCGCTGCAGCGTGAAGGATCCCATCTGGAGGTTCAATACTGGCATGTGGCTGCGCGCGAGGAGCGTGTGCGGGATCATCTCGACATCATGAGCGGCTACGGTGTCGACGTGAAGGACCTCGTCGTCGACAGCCTTGCTTCGGGCAGCCTTCTCGCGCGGGACGAGGAAAAGCGCCAGGGGGTCATGGTGGTGGACATCGGGAAAGGCACGACCGATTATGTGCTTTACCGGGGCCGCCGCATTGTCCAGACTGGCGTTATCCCGGTGGGAGGGGAGCACATCACCAATGACCTCAGTCTTGGCCTCCGCGTGAAAAGCAAATACGCGGAGAGCCTGAAACGACGCTGCGCGCGGGCGCTGGTGCACAAGAACGACCGTTCGGAGAAAGTCCCCCTTGTCGGCGACATGATGATCGGGGATCGGCTGCTTCCGCTCATTTCCGTAAACAAGATCGTACACGCCCGCCTCGAGGAGCTCTTCATTATCCTGAAAAACCGGCTCGGCAGCGCCCTGAGCCGACAGCATCTTCCCTGCGGCGTCATTCTGACCGGAGGCGTGGCGAAAACCCCGGAAATCGCGGAGCTGGCGGAGGTCACCCTGAACGTTCCGGTCAGCCTCGCGGAATGCCCGGACTGGGTGAAGTTCGCCGAACTGCGCGAACCGGAATTTTCCACGGTTCTCGGTCTCCTCTACAGCGCCCTGCACGACCTGCGGAGCGAACCGGCGGAGGAGGCCGAAGTTCCGCGCAGCCGCTGGCTGCGGAAGGTGGCGAACCTTTTTGGATAAGCACAACCCAACCCTGCACGGAGGCGATATGGAATCCAAGGAAGGAATGGAACGACAACCGGATCCCCTGACCGGGGAACACTTTCCCAGCGGTGGGTTGCGGATCAAGATCGTCGGCGTCGGCGGCGCGGGGACCAACGCGGTCGACCGCATTAAGCTGGAGGACCTCGAGCAGGTGCAACTGGCCGCCGCCGATACCGACCTTCAGGTCCTGCAGGCTTCTCCGGTCGAGGAGACCCTGTTGCTGGGGGGGGCCTTCCGCAACGGCAAGAGCGCCGGCGGGGTGGTCGAGGCCGGACGTGAAGCCGCCGAGGCGGAGGAAGAGGCCCTCCGGCGTTGTTTTCGCGGGCAGGAACTCGTATTTCTGCTCTGCGGCCTTGGAGGAGGAACCGGCAGCGGGGCGGGGCCGGTGATGGCCCGCCTCGCCCGTGAGGAGGGAGCTCTTGTCATCGCTTTTGCCGCACTGCCGTTCCGGCGCGAAGGGACGGTCCGCAGCGAGCGGGCACAGGCCGCCCTTGAAGCCCTGCGGGCGGAGAGCAACGCCCTCATCGTGATGCCGAACGATCTCATTTTCCGCGAAGTCAACGAGGAGGCCACCCTCATGGAGGCCTTTGCCACCGCCGACCGCTGGATCCGTCTCGGGGTGCACGCCATCTGGTCGATGCTCTTTCATACCGGTTTCATCAACGTCGATTTTTCTTCCCTGCGTTCCGCGCTGGCCGAACCGGGACGGCGGACTCTTTTCGCCACCGGGTACGGAAAGGGCGAAACCCTTGTCGAGGAGGCCGTCGCCGATCTGGAAGCCTGCCCCCTGCTGCAGATGCCGGAGTCCGGACTCAGCGATGAGACCGACCAACTGATTCTCAACCTTACCGGCGGTCCGGACCTGACCATGGGGATGGTGAACCAGGTGCTCGATGCGGTGGCGCAGAAGTTCGGTTGCCGTCAGTCGGTCGTCTTCGGCGCCTCGATC
>JAAAOD010000252.1 GCA_009908535.1 Verrucomicrobiota bacterium | reverse complement strand
CGCCTCCCGGAGTTCCCGCAGGATGTAGCGACCGAGGAAGCCGGCCCCGCCTGTGACCAGGACCTTCATTTTCCGCGATACCTCCGTGCAAGTACATGGCGGTGGATCTTCGCGTTGTGCCGGACGTCCACCGGAAAATTCCGGTCGAAGAAAAACCGCCGGATCCCGCGTGTGATGTCGTGGGTTTCCGCGACACGCCGAAGCGCGTTTTCCTCCGGCGCCCTCCCCTTCTCCGGATCGATGACCATCGCCGGCTCCTGTCGACCCGGTTCCCCGAGCCCGATGAGGGCCGAACGCGCCACGCCGGGAACGGTATTGAAAATCCCCTCGCAACAGTCCGGAAACAAATCCCCCTCCGCCGTACGGACCCGTTCCGCGACGCGTCCGCAGAACCAGAGGCGCCCCTTGTTATCGAGATAACCGGCGTCCCCCATGCGATGCCAGACGCGGCCAGCTTCGTCGCGCGTCTTCGCCAACGCGGTGGCCTCGGGCAGCCCGTCGTACTGACGCGTCACGCTGGGTCCGGTGACGACGATCTCGCCGATCCGTCCGGGCGGCAGGCATTCGTCGGCGGAAAAGCGTTCCCGCTTCGCTTCCATGATGGGCAGAATGACGCCCTCGACGCCGGCCACGGGACGCCCGACGCAGGTCCCCGCGCCGTTTTCGGTGGCGGTGGCGGTTTCCCCGAGAACCTCCTCCGCCTCGATGGCGGAGACGGGCAGGCACTCGGTGGCGCCATAGGGCGACCAGAGGGCGGCGTTGGGAAAGACCTCCCGCAAACGGGCGAAGAGCGCGGGTGGCACCGGGGCCCCGGCCATCAGGAGCCGCCGCATGGCCGGAAAGCGCAGGCCGCGTTGCTCCGCGTAAGTAGCGATTTTCCGCCAGAGCACCGGCGCGCCGAAACTGGTCGTCACTCCGCAACGCTCGATCGCCTCGAGGATCTTCGCCGGCGCCACCGCGGCGGGTTTCCCGGGATTGATTTCCGGCACCACCGTGGTCATGCCGAGGGCGGGATTGAAAAGAGCGAAGACCGGCAGCATGGGCAAATCAACTTCCCCGGGCCGCACCTTGAAGGTTTCGCGCAAAAGGTTCACCTGCGCCTCGAACTGGCCGTGCTCGTAGGAAACCCCCTTGGGCGGTCCGGTGGACCCGGAGGTAAACAGGATCGCGGCCGGATCGTCCGCTTTGCGAACATTAAAGCTTTCCGCCGCGCCGTCCTCCCCGCGGATTCGGTCCCCGAAACCTTTGCCGACCCGGATCCGGTGGCGGACCGAGGCGAAGGCGCGCGGAAAAAGGCGGCTCACGATATGGGCCAGCGGGATGCCGACCATCGCTTCCGGCCGGGAACGCCGCACGCAGTTGAGAAAGGCCCGCAGCCCCATGCCGGGATCGATCAGGACGGGAACCGCCCCGATAAGAAAAAGGGCGAAGCAGCAGCGCAGCAAATCCGCTCCGGGCCGGACCATCAGCAGGACACGCTGTTCCGGCCGCACCCCGCTCCTTCGGAACAAGGCCGCCGTCCGGCGGGTCTCTTCGTACAGGCGGGCGAAGGTCAGCGTCGCGTACTCAAGGCGACCGCCTTTCCGAAAGGGCGCGTGCACCGCCGCCGTCTCCGGATGGATCTGCGCCTGCGTGGCGAGGTGGCGCGCCACATTCGAGGATTCCCCGGTCATCCTACTTTTGCGGCGCGGAAAGGCGTTGATCCCATTCATCGGCGAGTTGCCGGGCCGTTGCCACACGGTCGGCGAGGAAGGTCACGTGGCCCATCTTCCGTCCCGGGCGCGCTTCGCCTTTGTCGTACAAGTGCAGCTTCGCCCGCGGTTCCGCGAGTAGGTCGGCGAGCAGCTCCGGCGGGGGCGTCGCCGCCGTTCCAATCAGGTTCAGCATGCAGGCCGGGGTGTGCTGGTCGGTCGCCCCCGGCGCGAGGCCGCAGACCAGCCGGACGTGCTGCTCGAACTGGCTCGTGAAGTGCCCGTCGATGGTAAGATGACCGGAGTTGTGCGGACGGGGGGCCAGCTCATTCACCAGCCAGCCCTCCGGGGTCAGAAACAGCTCCACCGCGACGAGACCGACGAGGTCCAGTTGGTCGGCGATGGCCGCCGCCAACTCGACGGCCGCCTTTTCGAGAGCCGGATCGAGGCCGGCCGGACTGGTCGATGTATGCAGAATATGGTTACAGTGGGTATTGTGCAGAAGCGGAAAAGCGCATTGCTCTCCTCTGCTGTTGCGACCGCAGATCACGGAGTATTCCCCCAGAAAATCGACCCAGCCTTCGAGCACCGCGCGCTCCCCGGCAAGGGATTCCCATGCCGGGGGCAGGTCGGCCTCTGATTCGAGACGCTGCTGGCCCTTTCCGTCGTAACCGAAATCCGCCGTCTTCAGAACGCAGGGAAAGCCGATGCGCCCGGCGGCTTCCTGCAATTGCTCAAGGCTTTCCACCAGCGCATGGGGCGCGCAGGGAAACCCGTTCTCGCTGAGAAAGGCCTTCTCCCGCGCCCGGTTCTGGCAAATGCGGAGGGCCTGCCGTCCCGGCCGGACCGCCACCTTTCCTTCGAGGGCGTCAAGGGTCGCGGCAGGGATGTTTTCAAATTCCAGCGTGGCGACCTGCACCTTCGCCGCGAAACGCGCGAGGGCGGCCGCATCATGGTAGGGCGCGACGAAGTGTTCTTCGGCGACGGCCCCAGCCGAACAGGGCGCTTTCGGTTCGAGGACGGCGAAACGGTAGCCCATTTGCCGACCGGCGAGCAGAGACATGCGCCCGAGCTGGCCGCCGCCGAGCATGCCGAGGGTCGCTCCGGGAAGAATCGGATCGCTCATGATTCGGGAAATTTCGTCTCTTCGACGTTGGCGCGCAGGCGGTCGCGATAACTCTCAATGCGCTCCCCAAGGCCCGGGTCCTGCAGGGCGAGGATCGAGGCCGCCGAGAGCGCCGCGTTGCGCGCCCCCGCCTCCCCGATGGCCATCGTCGGCACAGGGATACCCGCCGGCATCTGCACGATGGAAAGGAGCGAATCCATGCCACTGAGAGCACGGCTTTGCACGGGAACTCCCAGGACCGGCAGGGTGGTCAGGGAGGCCGTCATGCCGGGCAGGTGCGCGGCGCCGCCGGCGCCGGCAATGAGCACCTTGAGACCGCGGTCGGCGGCGGACTGGGCGTACTCGACCATTTTCAGCGGCGTGCGATGGGCGCTCACCACCGCCTTTTCATATACGATCCTGAGTTCATCAAGGATCTCCGCCGCCGCCTTCATGGTCTCCCAGTCAGAGATGCTTCCCATGATGATACCGACTTTCCCGGGTACGCTTTCCTTCATGGCACCGCACTATGCTGGCCGCGCATAGCGGAGCAATCCCGTTCTTGGCCTAGGCCATTGCGAGCAAAACTACGCCAACGACACTGACGAGCGCGCCGAGAATTCCCCGCGCCGAGGGACAGTCCCCCTCCAGAAAATAACTCATCGGCATGACGGCCAGCGGCGTCATGGCCACGATCGGCTGCACGATCGCACTCGGGGTCGTGGCCAGGGCCCACTGGAAGCAGATAATCCCGAAGATCGGCCCGGAGGCCGCGTTGAGGAGAACATACTTCGCCTTCGCGGGCAGACGGTCCTCTTTGTAGGGATCTCGTGGATACGTTTTCCACGGTCGGTAGGTGATGCTGAACAGGTAGAAGACCGCGACGATCAGGAGGCCTCCCAGCAGGCGCTGGTAGCCGGTGGTCGCCCCCATGAGGATGCTCTCTCCGACGCTCTGGTCCCCCGCCCAGTTTCCCCCCATGGCCGCCTCGGCGTAGGCCTTCCGGCTCAGCACCGCGCCCATCCCCTGACCGAGGGCGGCGATGACGCCGAAGGCGATGCCGCCGAGGAAGGCCTTCATGGTGCCGGCGGGAATGGATTTCGGCGCAAGGGCGATGATGATGCCGACGAGGATGATCGTCACCGCCGCGATCTGCCTCCCGCTCAGCGCGGTCCCCAGCCACCACCATTCGGCGACCCCGGCCACCGGGGCGGCGAGGCATTGGGCCATCAGGAGGGTCAGCCGCGAACCGAGGCGCGGCAGCGCGTAAAAGACGCCGATGTCCCCGAATCCAAACCCGATCGCTCCGCTGAGGAAGAAAAAGAACAGCCCGCCGCCGCCAAGCCCCGGTCCGAGCAGATGGGCAAGGCTGCCAAGGGCCCCCACTGCCACCATCAGCCGGACCAGATTGGCGAGATTCTCCCCGAGTTGATCAACGGATCTTTTTGCCGCGATGACGCAGTAACTCCAGAGAAGGACGGTGAGAAAGGCGGGTCCCATGGAATCGACCGCCCCCTGTCAGAGCTGCTCCCAGGAAAGCGCTTCCAAGGCCGCGTTCTCTCCCCGCACACAATGGGTCCAGATCGAAGCGGCGCCTTCCACATCACATCCCCGCAGGCAGCATTCACCGCCCTCCTCGGTTTCCCAGACCATCACCCCACCGTACCGAAAGCTGATCGTGCCGAGTCCCGGCACACTGAGAAAAACTTCCGGATAATCCGATTCCGCCGCCTCGGCCGCCTCCGCGAGGATCCGCGCACGTTCCTTCTCGTCCGGATCGACGAGCGTCACCCCCCGTAAATCGGTGCTGTACGCTTTCATGCTGATTCAATCATTCGCATTGGCGCCCTCCCAGCGAGCATAAAGGGACAAGGGTAAAAAGCGATCCTTGCTGGCCTCCCGCAAGGCGAGTTCACCGAATTGCAGCGTCCCTCCCTGAAGATGCTCCTGCAGCAGGTTGCTCAGCATCAGGCTGGAGGCCTCGAGGTTGTACAGGGTCAGGATGAGCAATCCCTCCGGGTTGAGAAGTTCGGCAAGATTTTCGATCAGGGTACCAATCTGGTTCTCCACTTTCCAGATCTCCCCTTTCGGTCCGCGACCGAAACTGGGGGGATCGAGCAGAATACCGTCGTAGCGGCGGCCTCGCCGGATTTCGCGGGCGACAAACTTGAAGGCGTCGTCGAGCAGCCAGCGGATGGGCGCGTCCTCCAGTCCGCTGAGGGCCTGGTTGTGGCGCGCCCAGCTGAGGGCAGGCTTGGAGGCGTCGACATGGGTCACCTCCGCTCCCGCTCCCGCAGCGACGAGGCTGGCCGCTCCGGTGTAGCCGAACAGGTTCAGGACGCGGGGCCTCCACCGGCGGCGCAGGCGCTCTTCGAGCCATTGCCAGTGCGGTTCCTGCTCCGGAAAGATGCCCACATGCTTGGAACCATTGGTCAGGCGGGCCTCAAGGCGAACATTGCCGTAGGAGAGCACCCACTGGCGCTCGGGAGCGGCCTTGCCGCGCAGGCGCCAGTTTCCCCCGGCGTCCTTGATTTCCGCGACTGCCTGCCGCCAGTCGGCCGCCTCGTCCGCCCGCCACCAGGCCTTCGGCTCGCCGCGGATCAGAACAGTGTCGCCGAAGCACTCCAGTTTGCGGCGTCCTCCGCTGTCGAGGAGGCTGTACTCCGGCCAGGACGGGGTGAGGATTTCCGGACCGGCGATGTCCATGGCACACCGGCTCAATCGAGAACGCGGACTTCCTCAATCACGACCGGTGCAAGGGGCACGTTGCGCATACCGCCCTCCGTGCCGGTTTCCACCATCGCGATCGCATCGACGACATCCATGCCCTCATAAACCCGACCGAAAACGGCGTAGCCGCCCGTCTCCCCGTCCCCGTTGAAAGCGGCATTGTCGACAAGATTGATATAGAACTGCGAGGTGGCGGAATTCATCGCCTGGGTACGGGCCATGCCGACGGTTCCGCGAAGGTTGCGCAATCCGTTGCCGGCCTCGTTTGGAATGGGTGCGCGCGTCTCCTTGCGTTCCATATCCTCCGTAAACCCTCCGCCCTGAATGACCAGTCCTTCTTCCACGCGGTGGAACAGGGTATCCTCGTAAAAGCCGTCCTCCGCGTACTCGAGAAAGTTCTCCACGGACCGCGGAGCCTCCTCCTCAAAAAGCTCGAGGACGATACGGCCACGGTTGGTGACCAGTTCCACCATGGGATTGTTCGCGGCCTGACGGGCGCGCTCCTCACGGTCGACCGTTTGCCAGACTTCCGTGTCTCCCGGCGCGTACAGCTCCAGTTCCTTTTTGCTCCGGCAACCGCCGATCCCGAGGACCATGACAAGAGCCAGAAAAACGAATAAACCATTCCTCATAAAGCGGGATTATCGGTCGCGGGAAACGGATTTCAAGTGCTGAAAGGCCTGCCGGAAACTCCGGTGGCGTTCCGGCTCCAGTTCGCCCAGAAAGGCCCCGTCCCGCCGGAAGGTGGAACCGACAATAAAACCGTCGGCGTGGTCGATGAACCGCCCGATGTTCTCCGTGGTCATGCCCGATCCAGTCAGCACGGGGAGACGGGTCGCTTCCGCCGCGGAACGGAGGTCTTCCACCATTGGCGGCGCCCCTGTGCGCGGCCCCGTGATAATAAGGCCGTCCGCCTGGAAGAAGGCCGCCTGGCGGGCATGTTCTTCCAACGGAAGGTCCCCCGTTATCGCATGCGAACAATGCTTTTTGCGGATGTCGGCGTAGACGCGGATGCGGTCCGCCCGCAGCTTCCGGCGCAGGCGCAGGAGCCGCCCGGCGCAGCCTTCAATCAGGCCGGCGCCGCCGATATGCGCGAAGACGTAGGCTTCCACGCGCAGGAAATCCAGTCCCGTCCGCGCCGCCACTTCCATCGCCTGTTCATTCGCGGCCTCGAGAAGTTGCAGGCCGACTGGCCCCGGAAAGCGGCCACGCAGCGCGTGCGCCACCGCTTCCACGACCCCGATCGCCTCTGCCGGAAGGGGTGGCTTGATATACGGAAGGTCCCCGCTGTTTTCGATCAGCAGCGCTTCCGTGCCATTTTTCTGGCACACCTCCGCGTCATGGATCGCTTGCTCCAAAATGGCGTTGATGTCGCCGCCGTAACCGGGACTCCCGGGCAGGGGCAAAAGACCGATCATGGAAATCAGTCCCTCCGCCGGAGGGGACTTCGCCGAGGAGAGAGGCTCGTCGCTTTTCGCCATCATCCGGAGAGGACGGCGGAATCCCCGCGCTTGCGCAAGGGAAAGGTGTGGAAGCGGTAGGGCAGTTCCTCCGGGGCCTGCTCCGTTCGGCGAACCGGGAGACGGACGGTGAAGCGCGCTCCTTCCCCCCTCTTGCTCTCCACACCGATGCGTCCCCCGAGCGCTTCGGTAAGACGGCGGCTGATCGAGAGGGCCAGTCCGCTCTGGTTGGCGACCGAACCGGCATTGCTTTCCGCGAAGGGTTCGAAAAGGAGAGGCACGGAACTTTCGGGGTAGCCGTTTCCGGTATCCTCCACGATTAAGATGAGGGTCCCCGTCATCCCGATTCCCTGCGTAAAGGATGCCGACAAGCTCACGCTCCCGGATTCCGTCTGGTCAAGGGCATTGAGAACAAGCTTCATCAGCAGTTGGCCGATATGCGCAGGATCGCCGACAAGGCAGTCCGGAAGCGAGCGGTCCCTCTCGATCACCAGCGGAATGCGCTTCCTGCGAAAGCGATCCTCGGCTAGGACACGGCACTGCGCAAGCAGCTCCTTGGGGCAGAAGGGCCGTTGCTCAACCTCCAGCGTTCCCGCCTCGATCCGGCTCAGATCAACGAGGTCGTTCAGCAGGACCAGCAGGTTCTGGCTGCAAAGCTGGATGGTTTCGAGACAGTGACGCTGCCGCGGATCCTCAACGAGGTCGTCGAGAAGGCTGGCCATCCCCACGATGCCGTTCATCGGTGTCCGAATCTCATGGCTGACGTTGGCAAGAAACTGGCTTTTGTACCGGTTCGCGGCTTCCGCTGCCTGTTCCGCCTTGCGCGCCTTCTTCACCGTCTCCCGCAGCTCTTCTGTGACATGACGCGTCATCCGGTTGCGCAGCAGCAGCGCCAGACAGAAAATGAGAATAAGAAGGGAAATCAGAAACATGTAGAACAGAACGCCCTGGCTGCTGGCGTTCGTCGAAACGGGCCTGAGCAGATTCCTCTGCGCAAGCCACCGGCGGTCAAGTCCGCGCAGGGATAAACGCTCCGCCAGCTCCTCCGGTTTCCCCACGGCCGCCATCCCCGGGTTCTCCTCCAATGCGCGCTCAGGTGAATAAGGCGAATCGTCCCGCCTTGCCTCGGCCAGACGGCGCGCATCCAGAAGCATCTCGTCAAAAGCGGCCGGGTACGCCGCCTCTGCGAAGGCCATCTGTAATTCAACCGCCGTGACTTTCTCGTCCTTCCCGGCCGGGGAAGGAAGATCGTACAACCAGCGCAGCATGCGGAACCGGGTATGAAAAAGACCTTCCGGGAGGGTGGCGAGCGTCGCCTCCGCCTCCCTCAGGAAAAAACCGGCCCGCTCCGTCTTGCCCCGGAGCAGGGCAAGGCGGATCCGCTCGTACCAGTACGCGGCCAGTATCTCCGCCGGCAGGTCCGCCCCGAGTTTTTCCCCGAAACGGTCAAGCGAACCTTCCATCCGCTCCAGCGCCACACTGTCCACCGGTCCGTAACTGCCATAGACTTTGGCCGACAGCAGGTCGGGATAGCGGTTGAACCGCTGGTCGCAGGGGAAATCCCGTAAGACAGGCAGGACAGCCTCCGCCCGCAGGGGACGCTCCAGCAGAAGATTCATCCGCGCCGAAAGCTGAAGCAAACGCGCTCTTTCCGGATTACACTTCGCAGCGGAAGGAAGGCTTTCCATCGCCTTCAGGAGAAAATCGTAGGCCTTCATCGGCCGCCCGTAGCGAATATCCAGCTCCGCAACAGCCAAATGAAGGCGCGCCCGCTGGCGGCGTTCCTCCGCTATGGAGTCCCCCGGCAGCCGGTTCCGCCAATCCACCATGTCGGCGCGTGAGCGGGTGTACCCTTCCCGCCTGGCCCTGGCGAACAACGAGGCAAGGCCCAGCTGCAACTCCCGGTCCGGGGATGGATGCCTCGTAAGGTGACGTTCGCAGCGCGTGATCAGCGGCCAACTTGCCGCCGGCGCATGCGAACTCAGAGAACGGATCCGCTCGATCTGTCTATCCCAGTCAATTCCTGCAACCCCGTC
>JAAAOD010000196.1 GCA_009908535.1 Verrucomicrobiota bacterium | reverse complement strand
GAAGCTCGGGATCCTCGCTGAAAAACCGGCCGATTGTCGTTTGCGGATCAATATGTTTGACCACGACCCGTGGAGTGAAGACGTCGCGCACCCGTTGACCCTGGAAATCGAGGACGCCTCGGAGCGCCCGCGCATCACTCTGGTCGAGGATGCCTTCCTGTCGTCCCATTTCCGCGATGGCGGAAATTTCGCCTCGGCTGATTGCCCCGGCATGGCTTCCCTTCGAGAGGAAACGGGAAATGGCGCGGGAGAGGGCCACCAGCGGCAAGAGAAGGATGGTCAGAAAATGGATGAGCAGGGTGGAGCCCGGAGCCAGCTGCCGCCAGTAATGCGCCCCGAGGGTTTTGGGGATGATCTCGGAAAGAACGAGGATCAGAAGCGTCAGGATGCCCGAAATCACCGACAAGGGGATATTCCGGAAAACGATCTGCGCCTGCGCCCCGACGCCCGCTGCCCCGACGGTGTGCGCGATGGTGTTGAGGCTGAGAATGGCGGCGAGGGGGCGTTCGACGTCGTCCTTCAGCTTTTTGAGAATCCGCCCCCAGCGGCTGCCTTCCCCGGCGGCGGCGGAGACAAAGGAAGGCGTGACGGAAAGAAATACCGCCTCGAGGACAGAACAGAGAAAGGAAACTCCGATCGCGAGCAGGAAGTAGGCAAAGAGAAGCAGCATGATGGCCATTGCCATCGAATGCCTTTGCAAGGTACGGTGTCAACGGGGTTTGGAGCAGAGGGCGCCCCCGGTCCGCAACCCTGCATTCCTCACGGCCCGAGAAAGCGACCGTAGCCTTCGCTCAGGGACTGGTACCAGCCGCCCATGTCGCTTGAGGTGAAAGCGTAACCGAGGGTGGGCGTATAGAACCAGAGGCCGCTTTCGCAAGTGCCGGCCAGCGGCATCATCCAACCAATTTCGCTCTGGTAGACAAACCGCGGGGTGAAAGCTACGTACATCCAGCCAAGGTCATGAGAGTAGCCCCACTGAGGGGTGATCCCGTAGATCCAGCCCAGCTGGTCTCCGTGATGCCAGTCGTTTACCGGCAGATGGAGGAAGCCCGGGATCTGGTTGGGATCGGTGGCGTGAAGGTGAAGAAGGGTATCGACGAGGGTGGCGACTCCCTTCTGGCCGCTGTCGAACCCCTCGACCTCTTCGAGGGATTCGATACGGATGTGACTGAAGCAGACCTCGTAGATCCCCGCCGGATTCCCCGTCAGTGAGTGGGCGGGGATTGTTACGGAGGCAGTGTCGACGGGCAGTCCCAGATCCTCGCCGTTGTCCTCCTCCGATTCGGAACTCCAGACCGTCTGCTCCCCATGGGCGGATTGGTAGTAGACTTCGATTTCAAGGAATCCCTCGCGTCCCTTCAAATCATTGAAAGGAAGCAATTCGAGGGTGACCGGCCAGCGCGGATCGATGTCCTGCAAATCCTCGAAGTTGCTCACGCCTTTCGGAACGAGGGGATCGTAGGGGGGGAGGACCAGCGATTCCTCCCATACCCCGCTTTGCGGGCCCTCGCCTTTGAGGGAGTAGTTTCCCGCCCCGGTCTTGGAAATAAAGGCCGCTTCGGAGCTGAACTCTATGTCCAGCTCGTAATCATACGGATCCTCTTCAAAGCGGGGAATGACGATTCCTCCCGGATAGCCTGGACCGAAGAGCCGGAAATCCGTCAATGGCGCTTCCTCGAAGCTGCCGCCTGCAGAAAGGGTCCAGTTGGCGACCGAGGGCAGGACTCCGGAAGCCCGTGTCCAGCTGGCCTTGCCCTGCTGAAACCAGCTTTCCCCGCGGGTAACGTAAAGCAGGCCAAGCCCACCCACAAAAGAACGTCCCCCGATCTTCATATTTTCCCCCTTGTTGGTATCGGGGAAAGTTTAGAAAACTTTTCCGGGAACTTCAACGAGATTTACCGTCCTATCCATCGGTGGCAGGAAGGGACGGCGTCGGGTTTGCGCGTTCGCCGAAATAAAGGATGGGACGACGTTTGCGGATGCGGCCGAGGCATTCGATGAGGTGGCCGCAGGGATCGGTGGCGCGGTCCGTTTTCCCCCGCGTGCCCACGACAATGAGATCCGCCTCATACGCCATGGCCGCGGCAAGGAGGCGCTCGGCCTCGTTCTCGTGGGGATCCTCATCCAGTTCCGTGACGAAGTCGATCCGGTCCGCGGTCAGCGCGAGGCGATCAAGGGACTTTTCCGCAGCCCGGCGGGTGGCCTCGGCGGAACTCCTGCCTTTGCGGTGACGGAAAAAAGGGAAAAAACTGCCGGAGGCGTCCTGGACCAGATGCATGCCCAGACGGAGTCCGTTTTCCCTTGCCGCACCGAGAGCGAAGGCAAGGGCGGGATCCGCCGCCCTGCTGAAGTCGCCGGCAAACAGAACTGTCTTCCATCCCGCGCTCCCCCTTGCGTCGGACCGGCTTTCGGCAGGAATTTCGCTTTTGTCGGGAAAGACCGCCACCGGGCAGGGAGCCGTTGTCGTAATGCGGCGGCTGTACCAGTGGCTGCGGTCGTTGCCTTCCTTCTCGCCGATGACAAGGAGGCCGGCGCAGGTGGAAGCCGCCGTTTCGACGAGATCCTTCGCCGCGTCCTCCTCCGCGTGGGGTAAAAGAAGATCCTCGGGGGCGAACCGCGGAAGGTAGCGCCGGATCTTCTGCGTCAGCTCGGGCCGCAGGGCATGGTCAAGGCGCCTTGCCACCGAGGCGGGATCCTCCTCCGGGCCGACATCAAGGTCGTACCGCTGGACGACATGGACGAAACGCAGGCGCGGATGCGGAAGAAAGCGCGAAAGCGAGCGGGCAAAGGGAATGATCTGATCGTCGATGGAAGTCAGGTCGAGACCGGCGATAAGGGGCGATTCCAGGCTAGGTTCAGTCATCAGCAGGATCTCCTTTTTCTTGCTTGCGCACAATGTCTCCGAGCAGGTCGGCATAGGATTCGCGCTCGCGTTCACGTTCCTCCCGGTCGAGGAGGAGAAGTTCGTTCTGCAGTCCCCGGTAGAGGCTGAAGCTCATTACCAGCAGCAGGAGGGCAAAGGGCAGACCGGTGGAAATGGCGGCCGCCTGCAGCGCGCCGAGGCCTCCACCGAAAAGAAGGGCGCTGGCGATGGCCCCGAGCGTGACCGTCCAGAAGATCCGCTGCGTCACCGGCGTGGTCAGCTTGCCCCCGGAAGCAAAGGAATCGACCACGAGGGAACCGCTGTCCGCGGAAGTGACGAAAAAGCTCACGACAAGGAGCACCGCAAGGCTGCTGCTCACCCCGGAAAGGGGGAAGTTCTCCAGCAGAAAATACAGGGAAAGGCTCACATTTTCCTTCATCTCGCTGGCGGTGGCCGCGACTTCCCTCATTTCATAAAGGATCGCCGTTCCCCCGAAGGCGCTGATCCAGAAAAAGGTCAGGAGAGTCGGGATGACGAGGACACTGAGGATGAACTCCCGGAGGGTCCGTCCGCGGGAAATCCTCGCGATGAACATCCCGACAAAGGGCGACCAGGAGATCCACCAGGACCAGTAGAAGACGGTCCAACTGTCCTGCCACTGGCCCTCGGCATAACTTTCCGTCCAGAAGGCAATGGCAAAAAAACTGTCGAGGTAGCCGCCAAGGTTCTGCAGGAAGGACTCAAGGACGAAGACGGTGGGACCCAACACGAAGACAAAAAGAAGGAGGAGCCCGCCAAGACGGATATTTAATTCGCTCAGCTGTCTTATGCCGCTGTCGATCCCGGAGGCCACCGAGACAGTGGCCAGCAGGGTGACGATCGCGATGAGAAGGATCTGCAGGGGCGGGGTGATGGTCAGCCCCAGAAGATGCTCGAGGCCGGAACTGATCTGCTGCACCCCGAAGCCCAGACTGGTGGCGAGGCCGAAGAGCGTGGCCATGACGGCGAGGACATCGATGATGTGCCCGACGGGACCTTCGACCCGTTTCCCGAGCAGGGGCTTGAAAACGGAACGGATGGCCAGGGGCTCCCGACGGTTGAAGGCGAAGAAGGCGAGGGCCATCCCGACGAGGCAATAGACCGCCCACGCGTGCAGGCCCCAGTGCAGAAAGGTGACCTCCATGGCAGCTTCGGCCGCCGCGATCGCGTCCGGGGCTTCCCGCGGCGGTTCCGTGTAATGGTACAGCGGCTCCGCAACGCTCCAGAAAAGGATCCCGATTCCCATGCCGGCGGAGAAGAGCATGGCGAACCAGGAGGTGCGGCTGAAATCCGGAACTGCGTCCTTGCCGCCGAGACGCAGGCGACCGTAGGGCGAGGCGGCCAGAAAAAGGAGGAACAGAAGGAAAAAATTCACCGCGAGGATGAAGAGCCAGCCGAACGAGTCTGAAATCCACGCCTGCACATCGGCGAACACCGCTTCCATGGGCTTTCCGACCGCCACCGTGACGCCGACAAAGCCGAGGGCGAGAATCGCCGAGGGCCAGAACACAGGCGGGAAAATATCGAAAAAGCGCGGGGAGTTTTCGTCCCCGCTTCTTCGCCCGGAGGAAATTCGTTTCGACGGTCCTGAATCCATGCCCGTCATGGACATTGCCGGGACGCCGCGGACCAATCAATGAAAAGCGCCCTGCTCATTACGGAAGCGACGGCGCCTGAAGGATATGCGTGAAGGCACTCGCGGGGCCGTTCTTATCGGGTTCCCATGGTCACGGAGGGATGGAGAAGGAGGCTCAACCAACCCGCTATCAGAAGGAGACCGCCGACGGGTGTGACGGCACCCAGCCACGTCGCCTGTGTCAGACACAACAGGTAGAGGCTGCCGGCGAAAAGGGCGATGCCCGCAAAGACGAGTCCCCATGTTTTCGGTCGCCAGGTCGCTGCCATGGCCAGGAGCAGCAGAACGACGCTGTGAACCATATGATAGAGCACGGCGGTGTTCCATGTTTCTCTGCGGCCACTCTCCGTGAGAAAGTCCTCCAGCCCATGAGCGCCAAAGGCACCCAGTCCCACCGCCACGGCACCCGCGACAGCGGAGATTCGGAGGGCCATCGGTTGATGCAGCGTCATGTCCTGTCCTTGAAGTGCATCGGGTAGAGCAGGGGACGACTACGAGCGTCAATCCCGTGGCGAAAGCGTGGCCGAATGCAGGATCGCCTATAATACCGCCATTTCCGAGCGGCGTTCCTTATCCATCTGGTCAACGAGGACGGTCGCTTTTTTCACCAGCAACCCAATGAAGTTGAGGAAGCCCGGGATGGCCATGACTCCAAAGCCGCCTCGATGAAATCAGGGCTCGGGGTCCGTCTTTGGAAGGTTTTCCCCGAACGGTTTTTTAAAGAATCATTCCTGTTCTTCGCCACCCTCGTGGACGTGCCCGTGCTCCAGCTCCTGTGGCGTAGCTTCCCGAACATCAACGACATCAACAGCAAACTTCAGGTCGACGCCGGCGAGGGGATGGTTGGTATCGACGGTGACGGTATCCCCTTCGATGCCAGTGACCACCGCCACCTGCGGACCTTGTTGCGTCTCCGCCTGAAAGCGCATGCCGGGTTTCAGTTCAACATCCTGCGGAAACTGAGACCGCGACGCCTGCACGACACGCTGCGGATTGTGTTCACCGTAGGCTTCTGCCGAAGGAACGTGGGCCTCGAGGGACTCTCCCGCAGACTTGCCCTCCAGTTGTTTCTCCAGCCCGGGAATGATGTTTCCATGTCCGTGGAGGTAGGCGAGGGGCTCGCGTCCCTCACTCGAGTCCAGAACCTCACCGTCCGGGTCACGAAGCGTGTAGTGCATAGTGACAACGTTGTTGGCTGCGATTTCCATAATGCGACGGTAGGCACGGGTCCCCAGCAGACGCAAGGGATTCCAGCAAAAATCCAGAGTGGGGGGCTTTCCCGCTTTGCTCTTGCCAAGCTTCCAATTCCCGCGATACCAATCCCTCTTTCTTGCAAGCCGCTCACAGCAGCAGCTTTTCCCGGGCGGGCGTAGTATATCGGTAGTACGTGAGCTTCCCAAGCTTGAAGGGCGGGTTCGATTCCCGCCGCCCGCACCATTCTAGCATTCGCCGCTCTCCTTAATTGCGGCTATGGAAGCGTCGACCCGCCAGCAGGGCACCCACGGCCAGCAAGCCCATCATCAGCGCCGTGGTGGAGGGTTCCGGCACGATGACGAAAGCCATGTCCAGCGAGGGCGGGGGATCGTCAAGGGAAGCCGGATCCCGCAATTCGATCCAACCGCCATCGAGGTTATCCGCGACGGCGTCGTCGTTGAAGTGCTCAAGGGAAGTCTTCCAACCAAATTCATGGCCTTCCGGAGAAACGGCATGGATACCGAGCCAATAGATCGTCGCCTCTTCCTGGACGAACATCTCGTCTGGTACCAATTCAATATTGTATTGGAAAAACCTCGTGTGATCTTCCCGCTCGTTGAAACCGGTTACCGGATTCGTATTGTGTAACCCCATAACACCTCTCCCGGCTGGCTGTACTCTGGTCCGTCGCCATCCGGATCCGGAATGTCGCTCCAGATGGTGAACTGCAGGTTGGGAAAGGTGCCCCCGGGCGGCACTGTATTTTGCGTGAAGGAACCCCAGAAATGGATGTGCGCTATCGGACCGGTTTCGGCGCTGCCAGCTTATTCCATTTCCAAATAGAATTGCATGAATGTCTTTCCCACCGCCGTCCCCCATGCAAGGCGGCGCGGACCGACTTCTCACGTGCCCGAAGGGCCGGAGGTCCGCCGGTTGGCGGGCCAAAGTTTCACGACTTCGGCTACTTCCTGGAGTCGCTGGATCTCCGGACGTTGATCCCGGCCAAGGAATTGTTTTAAGGTCTGAAGGCCCGCAACCTTTACGACTACGGGCTTTCAGCCCTTCGTTTTCATTTATGGACCTTTACCCCGACCGTCACCCCTCCCTCGTCAGGGTTTGGTCGGGGCTGGTATGGCCCGGGCCTTCGGCCCTTCTTCGGCGGCCAAGGGTCCGCCAGGCGAAGGCCGAAGGCTTTTGAAAAATCAGCCCCTTCCCGCTTGACGCAAACACAGTTGCTCACGACTTCGGCTACCTCTACCGCGTCCCTCCAGTCCCTCCGCGTCGGGTGGGACTTATGAAAATTCAAATCGAGAAGGAATAAGGGGAAATCACGGTCGAGCAGCAGCGCCCGCCCCGTGTCCCGAGGGCAAGCCACCTGCTTCGCGGCGTGATGCCTAGGTTTCCTTCCCTGCGGTCGCCCCACAGAGCCAGGCGTGGTAGCCCTCGTGTACCGATGCAGCCGCCACAGCGACCCACTGCGGTACCTCGTACGGATGGGCCCCGGCGAAGTAGGCCAGCACCTCCTTTTCGCGCCCGCGGCGGGTTTTGATCCAAAGGCGCCATTCCGTCTCCGTCTCCACCTTTCCTTTCCATGGGAAGACGGCCTCCATGGGTGGATCGATCTGGACACAGGCGGCCAGCTGATTTTCGACAAGCCCCGATGCGAGCCGACGGGCGGCCTCGGCGGAATCGACAGTGGTCCAGCCGACGAGGACGCCGTTCTCCGGAGAGAGAAGAGATTGAGGATCCTTCATAACGGTGGGCATTCTTGGCCTGATTCCCTTGCCGGCCAGAGAGAAAACGTTTCGCGGGCTTCCACGCCGGGATCTTTTATTTGCTTGCTGATGGAACCCCATGGGCCAAGTCTTTTTGTAAAGGGATGGAGGAGAAACTTACCGAAAGCCGCCGCCTCCGGGCCATTGCCACGGCCGAGCACCTTTCGCAAAAGGTGGAGGTCGTGCAGTTGCTGGATCGGTTGCCGGATCAGATCCTCATCCTGAACAGGGACCGGCGGGTTGTCTTCTGCAACGAGGCGTTGCTCGCTTATCTCGGAAAGGAGGAAGTTGCCAACGTCTGGGGATGCCTGCCGGGGGAGATCCTCGGTTGCGTCCATTCCGGCGAAGAGGGCGGTTGCGGAACCACCGACCACTGCATGGTCTGCGGAGCCCTTAAATCCATTCTGAAAGCCCGTAAAGGCGGATTTGCGGAGGAGGATTGCCACATTCTCACTAAACAGGGTTCCCCCCTCGAATTGAAAGTTGTCGGCACCCCGTACAATTTTGAGGGCGAGCATCTGGTTTTTCTTACCATCAGCGATGTGAGCGGGGAGAACCGGCGCCGTCTTCTCGAACGGATTTTCTTTCACGACCTCGTCAATACCGCCAGCAGTATCCAGGGGGTTTCCCTGCTGCTCGACGATGCCTCGGAGAGTGAGATCCCCGAATACAAGCAGTTGCTGCACGACCTCTGCGACGACATGATCCATGATCTGCGCACCCAGCAGATCCTGCGCGCGGCGGAAACCCGGGAATTGCGCGTGCGGGAAGAGCCGATCCGGCTGCAGGCCTTTCTGGAGGAGCTGCAGAGCCGCTTCGGGCGCCAGGAGGCCTTCAAGGGCAAATCCCTGAAGGTGGTCTCCATCGGCAGGGATTTTGAAGTGCTTTCCGACCTGCGCCTGCTGCGTCGTGTCGTGGAAAACATGATACGCAACGCTCTCGAGGATTCCAGGGACGGCGAGGTCGTCCGCATGGAATTTCACTACAATGCCGATAACGGGGCCCTTCCCGTCCGCATCAGCATCAACAACGCCCGGGTTATGCCGCGCCACGTGCAGTTACAGATTTTCAACCGTTCCTTCTCCACCAAGGGCTCCGGACGCGGGATCGGCACCTACAGCATGAAGCTGCTCGGGGAAAGCTACCTGAAGGGGCGGGTCGGCTTCCGCTGCGACCCCGCCTTCGGGACGACCTTTTTCATCGATCTACCGGAGCGGCTGTAGCCGCGTCACGCCTCCTCAAGCAGATTGGGCAGGAGCACGCTTTCCATGCCGGCGACGTTGGCGGCCTCGATGCCGAGGGGGCTGTCCTCGAGGACAAGACAATCGGCCGGCGCCACTCCGAGCTGCTCCGCGGCGGCAAGGAATAGATCGGGCGCTGGCTTGGCGCGGGCGACCTCGTCAGCGGTGACGACAACGGGGAAGAAGCCTTCCAGACCGATGATGGAAAGGGTGCGCAGGACGTCCGCCCGGCCGCCTCCGGAGGCGACAGCGACGGCGCCGCCGCGTTCCCTGCACTGGCGCGCGAAGGCGACCACCGGCTCAATCGGCGCGATCTCCGGGTGGTGCCT
>JAAAOD010000221.1 GCA_009908535.1 Verrucomicrobiota bacterium | reverse complement strand
TTCAAGGCGCGTCCGCGCCCATTGGGCCTCTTCCGCTTCCCCGAGGAGATCCGCGATGGCCGCGTATTCATCGAGGGCGAGCCGGAGCTGCAGGGCGACAAAGACCGTTTCCCCGCTTTCCCCGAGGCGGATGCAGTCGTTCCAGTCGTTGAAAAGGCCGCAGGGGAGGCCGTGCTGGCCGCTGCGTTCGAGACTGAACTCGATGGCGCGGCGAAGGTGTCCGAAGACGCTGGCCTCGCCGCCGTCGGCAAAGGGAAGGGTCTTGCCGTAGAAGGCGAGGTCGCCGGTTTCCTTCACATAGGCGGGAACGGCGTTGAAAAACCACATTGCGTCGTCGGAGCGGAACTGCTCCGGGGGCTCCTCTTCGCCGGGATGATGGTTGAAGGGCTGGACCACCGGCTTGCAGCCGCCATTGGCATACTGGCCGGTGAGGAGCAGCTCGAGCCGTTCCCGCGTTTCCGCGGTGACGAGGGCCGCCGAACCGACGAGGTCCTGCAGAGAATCACGGAAGCCGAGGCCGTCGCGTTCGCCGGCGTAGACAAGGCTGGCCGTGCGGGACCAGTAGAAGGTCATGAGGTTGTTCAGCGGAGCCCAGAGATTGATCATGGAATTGAAGCCTGGATCGGGCGTCTCCGCGGAGAGGACCTCGAGGCGGGACTGCCAGAATTCCTTCACCTCCCCGAGGGCGTGCTCCACCGCCTGTTCGCTGTCCATGGCGGCGACCGCCCGCCGGCCTTCGCTTTCCGCCTCCCCGACGCCGAAAAGCGCGGCGAAGGTGACCGATTCCCCCGGTTCCGGCTCAAGATCCACCTGGAAGGCGGCGAAGGGCATGTCCCCGTAAGCGTGCCGGTTGCCGCAGGTGCCCGCGAGGAGCGCGTGCGGTTTCGCATACGTCCCGTAGGGCCCGAAGAAAGAGGCGAGGTCGCCCTCGAAGGCCGCTGCTTCGATGCCCGCGAGGGCGAAAAAGCTGTGCCGCTGCTGGTCCTTGTTGGTGAAGTTGTCCGGATCTTCCGGCATGTTCGGATTGGAGGCGATGTCGAGGATGCCGTCGACCATGCGCGTCTGCGCGATGTACTGGGAGTATTGCAGGTTTTTCGTGTCGTCGGTGGCGTTCCAGTTGCATTGCGGCTCCGCTGTAGGGAAAATCTGGATACGGCGGTTGCGGTTGTCGAGATTGGCCACGGTGATGTGCCAGACCTCGAAGGTGCCGCCCACGGGCGCGAAGTACCGCACTTCGCAGCGGATTTTCCGGTAGACCGATTTGATGACGGTGTAGCCGGTACCGTGACGGCATTCGGCCTGAAATTCGTCGAGGGATTTGCCCACCGGCATCCACGCATTGCTCCAATAGTCCCCGTCCTCGCGGTCGCGGAGGTAGATATGGCGCCCGCCCAGCTCCGCAGGCGCGGAATTGAAGCGGAACCGGGTCAACCTTCCCTGATCGGCCGACTTGTAGAAGATGTAGCCGGCGGCGTTGTTGGTGATGACACCGCCGAAGTCGGCGCGGCCGAGGTAATTGCTCCACGGGCGCGGCGTGTCCGGACGCGTGATGACGTATTCGAGGTTGTGGTCATCGAAGTAGCCGAATTTCATGACGAGGCAGGGTGGGGTGTTCAGGCGCCGACGGTGGCGACCGGCGGCTGGTCGGGCTGGGTCCGCAGGGTCCATTCGCAGAGCCGTTCCATGAGGTCGAGGGTGACGGCCTCAAGGCCCTCGCGGCCGTAGAGATTGTTCATTTCGCGGGGGTCTTCGGAGAGGTGGTAAAGCTCGTTTCCGCCGGTTTCGCGGACGATCAGTTTCCAATTCCGGGTCCGGATCATGCGGGCGGGGGCCATGGCCGCGGGGCATTGCTGGTAGGTCAACTGTTTGCCCATGGTGGCTTTGCAGCGACGCCCCCCGCGCTCCTGCCAGACGGGGGTGTTGAAGCGGGCCCGCATCGGGGCCTCGTGGCCGCCAGCGGCGAAGACCGCTTCCTTGCCCGGCGCTTCTCCGGAAAGCACCGGCAGCAGGGATTCCCCGTGCCGGATCCATTCCGGCGGGGGGCCGAGGCCGAGGCAATCCAGCAGCGTGGGCGCGGTATCGACAATTTCCGTCAGCTCCTCGATCCGGGTCCCGGAGGGAATGCCGGGGCCGGCAAGGATCCCCGGTACATGCAGCAGGCAGTCCTGCAGGCTGGTGTCCCACTTTTCCGGCAGGCCGTACTGCCCGGCGTAATCGCCGTGGTCGGAACAGAAAAGGATGACGGTTTCCTCCTTGAGACCGCGTTCCGCCAGCGCGTCCAGTACCTTGCCGACCAGCGCGTCCACGTAGCTGATCATCCCGTAGTAGATCGCCTGCAGCTCGCGCAGTCCTTCCTCGGTGACCTCTTCCCCGAGGCGCCATTCCCGCTGCGCCCGCAGGGGCAGCGGCGCCTGCGCGGGCAGTTGATGGGGAAAGGGGGTCAGCCGCGCCGGATCGTACTGACTGTAATAGGGTTCCTTGACGGTGTAGGGCGGATGGGGTTTGCCGAAGTTGACCTGCAGATAAAAAGGTTTTTCCGGATCCCGCACCTCCCGCAGGTAAAGGCAGGCCTGTTCGGCCCGGGCTTCGTCGGAAAAACCGGTCGCCTCCTTGCGCTGCATGGGGCCCGCGTAGCCGTTCGCGAGCAGGCCTTCGTCACGGGTGCCCGCCCGCGGCGAGGACGGCGGGTCCGTCCACGGCGTTTCCAGAACCTCGGCAAGGGGGCCTTCCGTAAAGGAAGTGTAGTCGACGACCCCCGCTCCCTTCCTGTTCTGCCGGGTTCCCTCCCCGTAGAAGTCGGCCCGCTTCCACACATGATTCAGCCCAAGGACCGCCGTCTCGAAGCCCTGTTCCCGAAGAAAAGAGGCGAGGCTGGGCCGGCCCGACGGCAGGTGGTTGTCCTCCATGACCGTGCGCAGGCCGTCGGTGTGCGGATACCGTCCCGTCTGCATCGCGCAGCGCGAAGGGACGCATTTCGGAAAGGGGGCGAAGTGCTTCGCGAGGACGGTTCCTTCCGCCGCCAGTCCGTCCAGGCGGGGCGTGGCCACTTCCGCGTTTCCTGCGAAACCGGCACAGTCGCCGCGCATTTCATCAACCGTGATCAGGAGAAGGTTTCGTGCTTTCGTGGACATGGAGGCGAGGGGTGCAATAGGTGGGGTAGGGGCAACCCCACCCGGCTTCGTAAAATGCCTCCTCTTCGTGCTCCAAGTCCCTGCCGCTCTGAATCAAATCGTTGAGTGCCGGAAGGTCCTCCTTCTCCTTCCGGGAACCCGTACACGCCGGAAGCAAACGGTTTTACTTACCGGTCGATTGAGAAGTCGGGCAGAGAAATCGGATTGTGCAAAGTTGTTATGGAACAATCGGAACCCAACCGAGTCCAACAGACCTAAATAACCCCTAACCATCCATATCCATGAAGCGATCCATTACGAACCTTATCTTCCTTTCGACGGCGGGCAGTCTTATTGCCCTTCCTTCGGAATACATCGATGCTTTCGGCGACCCTTTTGAGCCGGTCGCCATCGCCGAGGCCGTTCGCACGGACGAGGCCATCACTCTGAACGCGCAGGCCGACGAAGCGGTCTGGTCAACGGCGCCGGTGTACACCCTTGAGCATGTTACCTGGCCGGTGCCCGACGGCACCCCCTTCGGCGAACCGGTCAATGGAATTCCGGTGGAGGAGAGCGACTTGGACGCACAGTTTCAGGCCGCCTGGGATGATGAGTATCTTTATCTTCTCATCGAGGTCACGGACGACGCCATCGTGATCGACGATTCCGATGTCTTCTATGAAAACGATGATGGAGTCGAAATCTACCTTGACGGCGACAACAGCCGGGACCCCGGGGCGGCATGGAATAGTCCCGGTCAGGACTTCGTCAACGACCGCCAGTTGAAGGTCAAAGCCGACAACGATACCCCGTGGATCGGCGGCCTGTACGATCCGCAGGAGGAAGGAACCACGACCGTGGAGCAGGATGTCGACCTCGAGCGTACCTTTGCCGAGACGGACACCGGCTACATCCTTGAGATCCGGATGAAGTTTTCCGGCATCTTCCGCACCTTTGCTGCCGACGGCAGCCTCGTGCAACCCGTCGAGGAGAACGCCTATTTCGGCTTCGACCTGAAGGCCTCCGACGACGATGACGGGGGTGAGCGTGACATCACCTATGGATGGGCCTCGCAATCGAACGATAATTACGCCAGCCCCGACCTCAACGGGACCATGGTGCTGACCACAGGCGGATCGCCGCCCGTGGAAAGCCTCTGGGATGATACCGATCCTGGCGACAAGGAAACCGGCATCGGCTGGATCAACGACGCGGCGTATCCCTTTATTTATCACTACAATGCGGGATCCTACATGTACGTCTTCGACCAGTTTTCCTCCCTCGAAAGTATCTACCTGTTTGATTACGCCAGCGGGGATTTCTACTGGACCTCCGATGCCAATGGCGGCTGGCACGCCAGCCTGACCACCGGAGACTGGAACGATTGGACCCCGTAAGCGGGCAACGCCCTCTCTCCTTTTCTCAAAAGCATCCCCTGTCCGCGGGGGATGCTTTTTTTTTGAGTGCTTGACCGCCCGGATCGGGGTCAGCGCAGGAGAGCGGACTCAATCCGGGGCCGGCGCGGGATTGACGGTTGGGCGCCCGCCTTCGCAACAGCGAGGGCCGCGGCTGCCGCGGCAAAGCGGGCGGCCTCTTCAAGAGGCTTGTTTTCGGCGAGCGCGACGGCCAGCGCTCCGCAGAAGGTGTCGCCGGCGGCGGTGCTGTCGACCGCTTTGCAGGGGGCGGCGGGCACGTGGAAGCTTTCGCCCGAGCGGGTGAGGGCGACGGATCCCTTGCTGCCCAGCGTCACGATGACGAAGCGGTGGCCGCCCCGGTCGAGCAGTTTTCGGGCGGCGGTTGCGGCCTCAGGGACGTCTCGCGGAGAGGTATCGAGACCGGCCACGGCGGCGGCCTCGATTTCATTGACGACGAGGCCATGGATGGCGGGACCGGGTTTCAAACGCAGTTCGTGAGCGGGCGCGAAGTTGAAGAGGACCGGGCGATCATACTTTGCCGCGAGTTCCAGCGCGGCCTGGTTCGCTTCAAGAGGAATCTCCTGCTGCAGGATGATCCAGTCGGTCGCCGCGATGGCTTCTTCGGCGGCCCGCACCGAATCAGGCGTGACCCGGTAGTTCGAGCCCGGGGCGACGGTGAGGTAGTTGTTGCCTTCCCCGTCGAACATGACGAGCGCGGTGCCGGAGGAGAGGTCGTCGCACTTGGCAAGGTGCTCGACGTCGATGCCGTCGTCGAGAAAGTTCCGCCGCATGATCGGCTCGTAAGGATCGTTGCCGAGCGCGCCCACGAAGGTGACGGCGCCACCGGCGCGGGCGGCGGCGACGGCCTGGTTGGCCCCCTTTCCGCCGAAGGTTTGGAGGAACGAACAATCGGTGACGGTCTCGCCGAGGGCGGGCAGGTGCGGCGCCCGCATGATAAAGTCGATGTTGGCGCTGCCGATGACGGTTATTTTCGTTTTCATGGTGGATGCGGATGAGTGAAGGAACGCTCAGGTTGCCTCGAGGAGCAGGCAGCTGTGCGGCTCGAGTTCGATTTCTGGCAGGGCTTTCTTTCGGGGTAAAGTTTGCCCGGACCACAGATCGAGCCAGCGAGCTTCCGGAAGGGAGGCGATTTCGGCGTGGCCGAAGGTTGCCGTCCGGTCGGTCCAGTTGAAGCGACCGAGCAGGCGGCCTTTCGTCGAGTTCTGGACAATGACGGAAGGGAGGTCGCCTTGCCATGCGAGCACCCTGCCGGGTGCCCCGGATAGGCGCGGGGCGATGGTTTTGAGGATGTCCAGTCCGGCGTCGTTAAGGCCTCTGATGCGGTCGGAGAGCACGACCATGCCTCCGCTCAGCGTCACGAGCGCGGCCCACATGCGGGCCTCGTCGACGGTGAAGGGGTTTTCGTATTTCGGCTTCGAAACGTTAAGGTCTTCGGTTTGGAAATCGGCCAATTGCTCGTCCGTGGCGGTATCCCGTCCGCGTACCACGAGAAAGTCGGGGTCGTTCAACCAAATCCGCCCGTGGGCGTGTTGATTGAGGAAGGCATTGCGCCCGCAGTTGAGCAGACTTTCCCAGTTGATGTCGATATCCGCGCTCACCCGGGAAGCATCCATGAGCCCGGCTCCGGTGGCCCAGATGGAGCCGCATCCGAGCCAGAAACTCTCTTCGCCGATGGCGGCCCGGATGGCCGTCATACACCGGCGGTGTCCGCGGTGCAGGCCAAGGGCCCGGTCGTGGATTCCGAGCTTGCCGGAAAAATCGGGCTCGGGTTGGTCGGGTGGAGCGCCCGGAATCGGGTTGGCATTCGGGAGTTTCAAGGAATTGGCGAGGAAATCCGTCTTGAAGTATCGGTAGCCCCAGCTCTTGAACTTGCGCAAGGTTTGGTAGATGTGGTCCGCCACCTCCGGACGGGTGGGATCCAGATAGGCACGGTCTCCCCAGGGCGGCCCGCAGCCGATGAGGCCGAAGGGCCGGTAGGGCTCGCCCTCGTGCTGCACGAAAAACTCCGGGTGCTCTTGGTAGATGCGGCTGTCCACCTCGGCGAAGAACGGAGCCGCCCACAGCCCCGGAATAAATCCGGCATCATGGATTTTTTCGGCCAGCCGGCTCATCCCCTTGTCGAATTTCTCATTCGGCTCCCAGTCGCCGACACGTGCCTCCCAGCCGTCGTCGACGACGACATAGCGCACGAGGTCGCGAAGCCAGTCGTGCTTTTTCAGTTCCTCGAGATTCTCGAGGATGTCCTCCTGGGTGACCCGGAGGCGGTAGTGATCCCACGAGTTCCATGCGGCGTGCAGGGGTGCGGAGGCGGGCGCTTTGCGCGACACGCCGAAGCTCTCCGGGCCGGCGAGTGTGCCATCGAGATCGCCGCTCAGGCAGAGCGCGAGCGGATCGTTTTCGAATACGCCGCCGGCGGGGATCTCGGCTTCGATCAACGACTGGAGCGCACACTCGCCGCCGTGAAAGGCGAAGCGGTGCAGCCAGTCGGCCGGCAGTTTGGCCGACCAGGTGAGGGCGGCTTCGGCATGCCCCGGTTCAAAGATCGTGCTGCGCCAGTATTCCGCCCGATCCTCCGGGGTCGGTTCGGCGATCGGGAACTCGCCGGAAACGCCCCAAACGTCGTAGGGCAGGCTGCGGCGGACCAGGCGATCGCTTTCGGGAAAGCCCGCCTCCCGCGAGCTTTCCCAGCTCAGGCTGCGGAGAAAGAAGGCCGCCCGCCGAGCCGGGATGATGCGGGAGCGCAAGACGGCGTGCCGCCCCTCGACGGCAAGTTCGGCGACGAAGGTCATCTCCGGGTGCTCCGCCTCCAATCGAAAGCTCTCGAGCCGGGTGCGGCGCACGGCTCCGCCAAAGGGGCGCCAGGTTTTGTCGACGCCATCGGTATCGCGCCATGCGATTTCGGGATGGAGCCTCAGGCTGCGTTCCCCTTGCCGGATCCGCAGTGCTCCGTGTTCCGTCTGGAAGGAGAATTCGGTCATGGAATCGGTTTCATTGGTAGGGAAAGCCGGGCGCTTCCGGGATTTTCGGGATCCGCTTCCAGATGGTTGAGTTCCCAACTCGGCAGCGGGAAGAACAAGCGACCGGGCATTTCCTCGGGTATCGGGAGGCTCGCGAGGTCATGGCAGACGATGTGGATGATGTTCACGGTGGCCGTTTCGTTCGTAGCGGCAGGATGTTCGCGGAACGAAACCTCAGGATGCGTTCCGCTCGTTCTGAGGTACCTCGCTCGCTAAAGCTTCGCGCTACTAGTAGCCCTCGCCCGAGGCCGGGGCGGATCCACCGCAGATGGCCACGCAGGAGGACCAGTTGACGCCGAGGCGGTGGACGCCCATGTCGACGAACATCTGCGCCCGGGCGGCGTCGCGGATGCCGCCGGAGGGCTTGACTTTGCAGCGCCCGGCGGCGGTTTCCAGCATGAGGCGGACGTCTTCCTCACGGGCGCCCTCGCCGTTGAAGCCGGTCGAGGTTTTGACGAAGTCCGCGCCGACCTTGGCGCAGATTTCGGTGAGTTGTTTCGTTTGCTCGGGCGCGAGCTGAGCGGTCTCGAAGATCACTTTAAGCGGGACGCCGGCGGCTTTGCAGACCTCGACGACGGCGGCGATATCGGCCTCGACCTCCTCCCAGAGGCCGGATTTGGCCCGGCCGTAGTTGGCCACCATGTCGATCTCGTCCACGCCAAGTTCGATGTAGCGACGGGCTTCGTCGACCTTGGAGGCGGTCAATTGACAGCCGTGGGGGAATCCGAGCACGACGCAGACTTTGGTCTCGGTGCCGTCGCAGAGCGCTTTGGCGAGTTCGATATCACAGGGGCGCACGCAGACGCTCCAGGCTTTGAGGTCCGTGCAGGTCTTGACGGCGGCGTTGAATTCGTCGCGCGTGGTCTCCGGTTTGAGAATCGCGGCGTCGAGGTAGCGGGCCAGGTGTTGGCTCATGATCGTTGGTTTTAAGGATTAGTGGAGTCGAGCCAGGGCGGAAAGCCATGCGGCGTTGTGGACGATCCATTCCTCGTCGGAGAAGCTGGAGGGGTCGTCCTGGGATCGGGTGGGGTCGGTGTCGAAGGTAAAGGTTTCGCCGGTGGCGAAACCGCTGGCGATGGCGCCCCGGGTGGCGAACCATGTGCCGGCGGTGCGGTTGCCGACGCCGTGGATCATGCTGCAGGGGAGGGCGACGCCCGGCTCGATATCCATGCGGAAGATGTGCGAGCCGAGGTCCAGTGCTTCGGCCGTGAGGCCGGCGTTGAGGCCGCAGATCCACTGCAGGTTGGCATAGGCGATCCCGCGTAGTTCCGGGAGGTCGAGCAGCCGGGCAAGTTCGAGCGCGAGGGCGGCGGTGTAGGCGTAGACGCAATTGAAGCCGTGCCATGGACCGGCGAAGTGAATGAGGCCCTCGTCGCCGAAGACGCCATAGGGCGCGAGTTGGAAGGGATTCGCCCCGCAGGCGGGGAGGAGGTAGCCCTCGGCGAAGTTCCGCAGGCACTCGCGCCAGCGGGGGGCGTCCTCGTGCTCCGGCCAAAGCTTGAGCATTTCCGCCAGCGGGATGAGGTAGTGCGGAAAAGCGCCGCCCGCGTCGGCCCCGAACTGGCCGTCGTAAATGGAATGGC
>JAAAOD010000051.1 GCA_009908535.1 Verrucomicrobiota bacterium | reverse complement strand
TCACATGGGCCTGGCCGTGATCTTTGTCATGCTCGTCAGTTCGACCTGCGCGTATGTGATCAACCTGCTTCTCGTCAGCTTTGAACTCGAGTTCCTGCGCCTGATCTGCTACATCGCGGTCATCGCCTCGGCCGTGCAGCTGGTCGAAATGACGATCAAGAAGTTCAGCCCGGCCCTTTTCCGGACCCTCGGCATTTTCCTTCCCCTCATCACGACCAACTGCGCCATTCTCGGCCTCGCCCTGTTTCAGACCAACCGTGAATACAACTTCCTGCAGTCCCTTGCCTTCAGCGTCGGTGCCGGGGCTGGTTTCACCCTCGCCCTTGTTCTGATGGCGGGCCTGCGCGAAAAACTGGAACTGGCCGATGTTCCGGACGTCGCCACCGGGGCGGCCATGTCCCTTGCCATCGGCGGGCTGCTCTCCCTCGCCTTCATGGGCTTCGCCGGTCTCGGAGGATGATTCCCATGGCAGGCAAGATCCTCATTTCCATTCTTCTTATTTTCACCGTCTGCGGGCTATGGATGCTCGTGCAGCAGGGTGCCCGGCGCTTCGCCGAGCGCCACCCGGAATTCGGTCCCGCCCGCGAGGAAGGGGGAGGCTGCGGCTTCCATTGCCGGGGCAAAGACGGCAAGCCGTGCCTCATCGGTAAACTCGGTTTCTGCCATACCCCGAACGAATCCAAAAAAAACGACGCCTTTCCGAAACACTAACGTCAACCAGAGAGGGAACCTGTCATGCAACTTAGCGAGTATAATACCGACCGTACCTACACGGCCGAAGTTGTCCGGTCGGAACGAATCACCGAGGAATCCACCGCCGAGGTCCGGCACATCGTCCTGCGGGTTCCGGATCCAACCTTCCAGTTTCTCGAGGGGCAAAGCATCGCCGTCCTCGTTCCCGGTCCCCATCCTTTCGGCAACGCCGTCCACACGCGCCTCTATTCCATCGCCAGCTCGCGCGAGGGCGAGGACCGCAACATGGCCGAGTTTTCCCTCTGTGTGCGCCGCTGCACCTACATCGACCCCATCAGCGGGGAACGCTACCCCGGCGTCGCCTCCAACTACCTTTGCGACCGGAATGCCGGCGACCGCATCGAGATCGCCGGACCCTACGGGCGTCAGTTCATTCCGCCGCGCGATCCTTCCTGCAACCTTCTCATGATCGGCATCGGAACCGGGATCGCGCCTTTCCGCGCCTTCATCAAGCACATCTACGAGGAACGCGGAGGTTGGGAAGGCAAGGTCCGCCTCTTCTACGGCGCCCAGACCGGCTTGGATCTCCTCTACATGAACGACCGGAATGCTGATATCAGCAATTACTACGACGAGGCAACCTTCAAGGCCTTTGAGGCGGTGAGCCCGCGTCCCCACTTTGATGAGCCCGCCGATGTCCGCGGTAGCCTGCAAGGGAACGCCGAGGAGGTCTGGTCACTCCTCCAGGATCCGAAAACCTACGCCTACCTCGCCGGCCTCTCCTCTCTGGAAGACGAACTTGAGCAGGCCCTTTCCGAAATCGCCGGTTCCCGGCAGCAATGGGAAGCGCTGAAACTGCGTATGATGGAGGAAGGTCGCTGGTCGACCTTGTTCTACGAGTAGTTGCGCACTCATTATTCGACGGCCGGATTGCAGTTCGCCATTGCCAACGCCCGGCTTTTCTCCCTAGGCTGTGCACGCGCCTTCAGCGGCGCTCTGTATCACCACTCAACTCCCGCAAAGGCCCCGAAAATGAAGAAAGTTCGCATGGCCACTGTCTGGCTGGACGGATGTTCCGGCTGCCACATGTCCCTTGTTGATATTGATGAACGGATTCTCGATATCGCTCCACGGATCGAGTTGCTCCACAGCCCCCTCGTCGATACAAAGGAATTTCCCGAAAATGTCGACGTCGTCCTCGTCGAAGGCGCAGTCAGCAGCGAGGAGGACAGAGAAAAAGCGAAGATTCTCCGGGAACGGTCTACCCTTGTCGTTGCTCTCGGGGACTGCGCGATAACCGGCAACGTGCCCGCAATGCGCAACAATTCTTCCGTCGATTCCCTTCTCCGGCGCGCGTACGAGGAGAACGTCACAACCGAGAGCAAACGGCCGACGGAGGTCATTCCTCCGCTGCTTCCAACCGCCCGCCCACTCCACGAGGTCGTCAAGGTGGATCTCCACCTCCCCGGCTGTCCGCCGTCGAATGATCTCATTTTTCACGCCATCGCGGAGTTGCTGGAAAATCGAATCCCCGATCTCACGGGGGTCCGCTTCGGGTAAACCGCCAAAGAAGAAGGTTTCGATCATGGCCAGAACCATCACCATCGACCCCGTCACACGGATTGAAGGGCATGCCAAAATTTCCATTTTTCTCAATGATGATGGCGGCGTCGAGGACGCTCAGTTCCACGTCACGCAGTTCCGTGGCTTTGAGAAGTTCACGGAGGGTCGCCCTTTCCAGGAAATGCCCAGCATCACCGCGCGGATTTGCGGCATCTGCCCCGTGAGCCATCTCATGGCCTCCAGCCTCGCCGGGGACGATCTCCTCGCGGTGGAGGTTCCCGAGACAGGCATGAACCTGCGTCGGGTCTTCAACCTCGGACAATTCGTGCAGTCGCACGCCTTGAGCTTTTTCCACCTTACCTCGCCGGATCTCCTTCTGGGAATGGACGCGCCGGTCGCGGAACGGAATATCCTCGGGGTGGCCGCGAAGTTCCCCGAGCAGGCAAAGGATGGCATCTGGTTGCGCAAGTTCGGACAGCAGGTCATCGAGCGCCTTTCCGGAAAGCGGATCCATCCGATGTGGACGGTCCCCGGCGGCGTTTCCGAACCCCTCGCCGACAACGATCGGGAGGAAATCCTCGCGGAGATTCCCAAAGCAATGGAGATCACCCGCAAAACCCTCGGTCTGTTCAAGGGCATGGTCGGGCAGTTCGGTCCGGAAATCGAATCCTTCGGGAATTTCCCCAGTTATTTTGTGGGTCTGGTCACGCCCGAGGGAAACATCGAACATTCCCGCGGGAACCTGCGCATCGTAGACGAGAACCGGCGGATCATCGCCGACCAGATACCGCCCGCCGCCTACTCCGAATTCATCGGCGAAGCCGTGGCCCCATACAGCTACCTGAAAATGCCCTATTACAAACCGGCCGGCTATCCGGAGGGATTTTACCGCGTCGGTCCGCTCGCCCGCCTCAATGTCTGCGACCGGTGCGGAACGCCGGAGGCCGACGCGGAACTGGAGGAATTCCGCCAGCTCGGAGCCGATCACAATGGTACCGTCTGGGAGTCGTTCCATTTTCACTACGCCCGTTTGATCGAAATTCTTTACGCCCTTGAGATGATGAAGCGTCTTCTTGACGATCCGGCCATTCTCGACAAAAACGTCCGCGCCGTTGCCGCAGCCAACAAAAAAGAGGGCGTCGGGATATCCGAAGCGCCCCGCGGTACGCTCATCCACCACTACCGCATCGACGAAAACGGTCTCATGAAATGGGCGAATCTCATCGTCGCGACCGGCCACAACAACATGGCCATGAACCGCGGTGTGCGCGACGTGGCCAAACGCTTCATTCGCGAAAAGGAGATCCCCGAAGGCGCCCTCAACCGTGTCGAGGCCCTGATCCGTTGCTACGATCCCTGCCTCAGCTGTTCCACGCACGCCATCGGCCAGATGCCCCTCATGGTGGAATACGTCCAACCGGACGGAACCGTCCGTAGCCGCCAGAAGCGATTTTAATTTTTCATGACACTGCTTGCTCAGCGCACACGGACGCTCGTTATCGGATGGGGTAACGAGCTGCGCAGCGATGACGCCGCCGGCCTTCACTTCGTGCGGCGCCTCGCGGAGAAGAACCTGCCCGGCGTAACAACGCTGGAAGTGCCGCAGTTGACCCCGGAACTGGCCCTTGATGTCGCCGGAGCCGGGAAGGTCGTCTTCGTCGATGCGAGCGTTTCCGAAGCGTCCGCGGCCCGCCGGGATCCGAAACTGGAAAAGATCGGTTTTCCTTCCTCCTGCGCTACGCCGACCCGGCAGATTCCCACCTGTATCCACAGCCTTGGCCCGGAAGGTGTGCTCGAACTGGCGGAAGGCCTCTACGGCCAACGCCCGGAGGCATGGATCCTCTCCCTTCCGGTGGAATCCCTCGAGATCGGCTTCGGCCTGAGCGTCTTCGCCGAAAAAGGAATCGAGAAGGCTTTTCATTTCCTCTCCCCCGACAACGCCTCCTCCAACCCGGTACCCTCATGAACGCTGTTGCCACGACACCAACCGAACCTCTGGCGGAATCGGCAATTGATGCCATCATTGCGAAATATCAGCGCCGCACAGGAGATCTCCTCAATGTCCTCGAGGATATTCAGGACGCGCACCCCGACCGCTATTTGCCGGTCACGACCCTGCGGCAGGTGGCGGTGAAAATGCGCATCGCCGCCTCGCAGATCTTCAGCGTCGTCACGTTCTATTCCTTTTTCAATCTGGAACCGCAGGGGCGTCACTGTATCACGGTCTGCCGGGGAACAGCCTGCCATACCCGGGGTTCGCGGCAACTGATGCAATGCCTCCGCCGGGAGACAAGCCTCCTTGATGAAAACGGGGACAGCGGCGAGGGCTCCTTTACCACGGCAGACCTGAATCTCACCGTCCGCACCGTCGCCTGTTTCGGTCAATGCGCTCTCGCGCCGGTTGTCGCGGTCGATGAGGACATTTATGGATACGTGACCGACCTGAAACTACGCGAGCTTGTCAAAACGGTTCGGGAACCGAACGAGGAAATGAGGACATCATGAAAATCACCAGTTACGATATCCTGAGCGACATCCGCCAATCCGGCCTGACAAAAATCCTTCCCGGCAAGCCGAGAATCGGGGTCGGTATGGGCACTTGCGGCATCGGGAACGGATCCCGCGACGTTTTCAATGCGCTGAAAAAAGAAGTCGCCTCCCGAAAACTTGATTACAGTGTCGTCCCCGTCGGTTGTTTCGGGTTTTGCGCGGTGGAGCCCCTCGTCAATTTCCACATTCCCGGACATCCGCTTCTCATCCTGCAGGAGGTTACTCCGGAAGACGCTGCCGAAATTGTTTCGGCCCTTGAAGAGCAACGCCGTCCCCAATGCCGGATTCTCTGCCGCATTGAAGAATGGGATCATATCACAAGCCAGGTACAGTACTACCTTTCCTCACGGGATCCCGGACGGAACGCCGACGTCTACTCCGATATCCCCTTGTGGAACGAAGTGCCCTTTTTCCACGGTCAGAAGAAAATCGTTCTGCGCGATTGCGGCCTGATCAATCCCGAGGATATCGACGAATACATCGCCGTCGGCGGTTACCAGGCCCTTAACAACGCCATGACCATGCCGAGCCGGCGGGAGGTCATTGAAGAGGTCGTGAAATCGAAACTACGCGGCCGCGGCGGCGCCGGTTTTCCGACCGGCAAAAAATGGAGAATGCTCAAGCAGCAGGAATCCGATACGAAGTACCTCATTTGCAACGCGGACGAAGGCGATCCCGGAGCCTACATGAATCGAAACGAGATTGAAAGCGATCCGCAAATGCTGATCGAGGGCATGGCCATCGCCGCCTACGCCACCGGCGCTTCCGAAGGCATCGTCTACCTGCGCGCGGAATATCCCCTCGCTGTGAAACGCCTTGAAAGGGCGATTGCCCAAGCGCGCGAATACGGGCTGCTTGGGAAAAATATCTTCGGGAACGATTTCCACTTCGATATCCAACTCGTCGAAGGTGCCGGCGCTTTTGTCTGCGGCGAGGAAACGGCCCTGATCGCCTCCCTCGAGGGAAAGGCTGGACGACCGCGTCCGAGGCCGCCCTTCCCGGCCCAGAGGGGCCTTTGGGGCAAGCCCACCAACATCAACAATGTCGAGACGTGGTGCAACGTTCCCGTCATCCTCACAAGGGGCGCGACATGGTTCGCGGAGACCGGGACCGTCAACAGCTCGGGGACCAAGGTCTTTTCCCTTGTCGGCAAAATCCGCAATACCGGCCTTGTTGAAATGCCGCTTGGCTCGAAACTGAAAGACATCATCTACGAAATCGGCGGCGGTAGCCCCGCCGGCAAGCGCATCAAGGCGATCCAGACCGGGGGTCCCTCTGGGGGGTGCATTCCCTCCGAGCATTTCGAAGCCAGCGTCGATTACGAGGCCCTGCGGGAGTTGGGGGCCATCATGGGCTCCGGCGGCATGGTCGTCATGGACGAGGATACCTGCATGGTCGATGTCGCACGCTACTTTATTGAGTTTTCCCATTCCGAATCCTGCGGGAAGTGTGTTCCCTGCCGCGTCGGCCTCGACCAGGCGCTGGAAACGCTGCGCCGTATCACCGACGGCGACGGAGTGGAGGAAGACCTCGAGGGCCTGGAGGAACTCGGCAAAATGATCCACGAGTGCTCCCTCTGCGGGCTCGGCCAGACGGCGCCGAATCCGGTTCTCACCACATTGAAGTATTTCCGCCGGGAATACGAGGAACACATCCGCCGGGGCTATTGCCGGGCCGGGATATGCGAGAAGCTGTTTCTCGCTCCCTGCGAAAACAGTTGCCCGCTGCATATGCGCATCCCGGGTTTCCTTGAGCTTCTCAACGAAGGCCGAACAGAAGAGGCCGCCGAAATGGTCTGGCTGGACAATCCCCTCCCCGCCTCCACGGGCCGGATCTGCCAGCATCCCTGCGAGGACCGGTGCCGCCGCGGAACCGTCGACGCTCCCATCAATATGCGGGAAGTCCACCGCTACATTTCCGATGTCGTTTTCGAAAAGATCAGCCCGTCCACCGTATCGGACCGTTTGAATGCGCTGCGTCTCGCCGACTCCGGAAAGACGATCGCCGTTGCCGGCTCCGGCCCCAGCGGTTTGGCGGCCGCTTTCTATCTACGCCTCCTCGGTCATGAAGTGACCGTATTCGAATCCCGCGAGAAAGCGGGCGGAATGCTACGGTATTCCCTTCCCGAATACCGTCTCCCCAAAGACATTCTCGACAAGGAAATCGCCATTCTCGGCGAACTGGGAATCCGTTTCAGTTTCGGGAAAGCCATCGGCTCGGAAATCCTCGTCGAGGAACTGCAGCGGAGCCACGACGCCGTATTCCTCGCCACGGGGACATGGGCGCCTCACAACATCAACCTGCCCGACCAGGACGCACCGGGCGTCTGGCACGCGCTCGAATTCCTGGAACAGGTGGCCGTCGGCGGCGCCCCGGAGATCGGGGAGAAAACGGTCGTCATCGGCGGCGGGAATTCCGCCGTGGACTCCGCCCGCACCGCCCTGCGCCTCGGCAGCGACGTGACCATCGTCTACCGGCGCGAACGCAAGGACATGCCAGCGATTCCGGAAGAGGTGGAAGATGCCGAAGCCGAAGGAGTGAAAGTCGTCTTTTTCCATTCCCCGATGCGTATCCAGCGTGGCGGGGATGGCCGCGTCCGCGCCATTGAATGCGCAGTGACCGAACCAGGGGAATTCGACGCCTCCGGGCGGCGCAAACCGATCCCGACCGACGAGCGCAAGATCTTTCCCTGCACCACCCTCGTCATTGCCACGGGGGAAAAACCCGATTCGGCGGAATTCAGGTCGGCGGGCATCCTGACACGCGACGATGCCACCGTCGTGACCGACTGGGTATCCTACGCCACCCACCGCAAGGGCGTCTACGCCGGTGGCGACCTTGTTACCGGGGCTTCCAATGTCTCCTCCACCATGGCCACCGGAAAGGACGCCGCCCGCGCCATCGACCGGCACCTCATGGGCGAGGACCGGTGGTCCATGATCGAGAAGTCGTTCGACTTCCTTCAGGAAGTCCCTCCGGAACCGCCCGAGGGAGAGCGGAACGTTTCCCCGAAGACCGATCCGGCTAAACGGCGTTCCGAGTTCGCCGAGGTTGTCTGCGGATTCAATCGCGAGGCCGCGCTCCGGGAATCCTCCCGTTGCCTGCGCTGCGATGTCCGCGAAACGATCAAAAGGACCGGGGCAACCGAATCCGAACCTTCCCACGTATCCACCTAATCACTACCGCCATGCCAGAGCCAATCGAACTAACCATTGACGGTGAACGCGTCCGCGCCGAAGCCGGCCAGACGATCCTCGAAATCGCGGAAGACCACGGGATCATCATACCCACGCTCTGCTTCGTTAAGGAACTCTCCGAGGTCGGGGCCTGCCGGCTCTGCCTCGTCGAGGTACAGGGAATCCCCCGCCTTCTCCCAGCGTGTTCGACGGCGGCGGCCGACGGCATGCGCATCCGTACTGACACGGCCCGCCTGCGCAGACATCGGAAAATGATCCTCGAGCTTCTTTTCGCGGAACGCAACCATGTCTGCTCGGTCTGTGTTTCCAACGGGCGCTGTGAACTGCAATCGATGGCGCAGGATATGGGCATGACCCATACGCGTTTCCGCTACCGCTACGAGCCCTACTCCGTCGACGCGAGCCATCCCCGCTTTGTCCACGATCCGAATCGTTGCATTCTCTGCACGCGCTGCGTCCGCGTCTGTTCCGAAGTCGAAGGCGCCCACACTTGGGACGTCCGCGGCCGGGGGATCGGATCCGCGCTCACGGTCGACCTTGCTTCCGACTGGGGAATGTCCGACACCTGCACTTCCTGCGGAAAATGCGTCCATGTCTGCCCCACCGGCGCGCTCTTTGAAAAGGGCCGCGCCACCGGGGAAATGAGCAAACGCCGCGACGTCCTCCCGCGCCTCGCGGATCTACGGTCCTCCTTGCGCTGAGACTACTTCGGGGCCATGCTTCCCTCATGCAAGCCGTCGTCCTCGAGCCGAAACAATCCCTCTCTCTCCGCGAATTCTCCGTCGAGGAAACCCTCGGCGATCACGACGTCCGGGTGGCCATCAAGGTGGTCGGCATTTGCGGCAGCGACGTACACTACTACCAACACGGCGCCATCGGTCCCTTTGTGGTGAGGGAACCCATGATCCTCGGGCACGAGGCCGCCGGGGTGGTGGTGGAAACCGGTTCGGAGGTGTCCCACCTCAGGAAAGGCGACCGCGTCTGTATGGAGCCCGGCTATCCGGAAGCACCGGGAGAAGAGACCCGTACCGGCATGTACAACCTCGATCCCTCCATCCGCTTCTGGGCCACGCCCCCGGTACATGGTTGCCTGCGACCGGAGGTTGTGCACCCGGCGGACTACACCTACAAGCTGCCGGATAAAGTCACCTTTGCCGAAGGCGCCATGGTGGAGCCGCTGGCCGTCGGTCTCCACGCCGCCAACAAG
>JAAAOD010000241.1 GCA_009908535.1 Verrucomicrobiota bacterium | reverse complement strand
GAGGAAACGTTGCGCGTTCCCTTCATCGCGGTGCCTCCCGGCCGCTACGACAGCGGGGAGGGCCGTGTGGACGACGAGGCGATCGTCTCCGGCCTCGATTTCATGCCGACCTGCCTTGACTACGCCGGAGCGGGCGGCCGCGACGGGGCGCCGCATCTGCGCGGGCGCTCCCTGCGGCCCCTGCTGGAGGGCCGGTCGGCTTCCCTGCGGGACCATCTTGTCATCCCCATCGACCTTTCCCCGGAACGCCGGGAGGAAGTGGGGCGGGCCGTCCTGCGGGCCGACGGGTGGAAGTACACCGCCTATTCCGGCGGCGCGAGGGCCGAGGCCCTCTATTACCTTCCCGACGATCCCGGCGAGACCCGGAACCGGATCGACGCCGAAACGCAAGTGCACAAGGAAATGCGCGCCCTCCTCGCCGAACACAGCGAAACAACGTCGGATCCGTTCCGGCTGCCGTAACCCAACAATTTTCTATGCAGAACTACGTAGCAATATTCCACGCGAACTTGAACTATGCTTTCCTCGAGGAGGATAAGTACGAACAGGTCATCCGGGCCTCCTACGAGACCATCTTTGATGTCTTCCGGGAGAAGGTGCCGGAGGCCAAGTACGTCTTCGAGGCCTCCGGATACACCATCGAACAGATGGCGGAAAAGACGCCCGACGTCCTTGAGAAGCTGAAAGCGGCCATTGAGGCGGGGCAGTGCGAATTCATGGGCGCGCCCTATGCGCATCCCATCCTCGCGAACATGCCGGAGGAGGACGGCTACTGGTCGAACGAGTTCGCCATGCGCAGCTACGAGCGCCACCTCGGCTTCCGCCCCGAGTCGGCATGGAACCCGGAATGCACGTGGCGGCAGTACGTCCCGCGCACCTTCCGCGACGTCGGCTACAAGTACCTGACCCTCGATTTCGAGTCGTACATGACTTCCACCGACAAGGAGTACGGCTTCATCGAGCGCAACCGGGCCCGCGACATTTACTGGGGCGGCCACCTCCCCGAATATCCCATCGATCCCGATTGCAGGTTTCTGCACCGTCCCTTCCGGGATGTCGTCCCGGGGCTGCACGGTCTCTGCCGCAGCGACCGCCTCGTCGGCAAATACGTCGGTTATTTCCTCGGAAAGGTCTCCCTCGAGGACTACCTCGCCAACGTCCGCCGCTGGTCCGGGGAGGACCGCAACCACGCCACCGTGATCATCGCCGATGATGCCGAGTACACGGGCACGACGGGGTACTACTACGTCAAGCACCACCAGGATTACGACCGTTGTTTCGCCGTCGATCCGACGGCGGCGGAGAAGCTGGAGAACCTGATCAAGGGCATTCTCGAAATGGGACGCATGGTCACCTTCCGCGAGGCCTGCGAGCTGGAAGCGGTGGAGGAACCCTTCTTTGTCGAGGACGGGTTTGCCTGGCACCGGACCTACGCGGATTGCTGGGCGGGAACCCCCGAGGCCCTGCGCTACCAGGGACAGGTCTCCGTATTGAGATACGACTACAAAGACAGCGTGCAAAGGAAGGTCGAGGGCCGGCCGGAGTTCCGCGAGCTGGTGGAGAAATTCTGGTTTCACTGCACCAACGCCATGAACTCCGACGCCTGCTGGCCGCCGCCGCCCGGCAAGACCTGCGCCTTCAACCGCCGCTGGGTGGAGCGCGAGCTGGAGCGGACGCGGGCCGTCCTCGCCGAGTTGAAGGAAAAGGCCGCCTCCCTTCCCGAGCCCGAAAGCGAACCCGTAAGGCGGACGACGAACGAGTACTACGACTACTGGTTCACCGACAAGGACCTCGCGCAGACGGAGAAGCTCAACCTGTATGAACTGCAGCACGCCCTCTACGCGGCCATGAAGGAGTACGATGGGCAGGGGCGCGACCCGAACGGTTCCGGCTGCGCCAAAGTGAAGGCGGTGTACGCCGAGTACGAGCGCCGCGGCTTTACGGGCGCGCACTTCCCCGGGCTCGATTAGGCGCCGGTGGCGAAGGAATAGGCGCGGGCGGGATTGGCGACGAAGATGCGCTCGAGGTCCTCCCCGGTGAAGCCGGCGGCGCGGAGCGCCGCCGCGAAATCGGTGAGGAGAAAACTCAGCCCGGGCGCCCCTCCATAGCTTTTCCAGTACGCGGGGCGGGCGGCATCCATTCCAAGCATGAGCTGGCAGGGAAACTCCGGGAAGAGCCCCCGCAGGAGCTCGAGGGTGGGGTTGTCGTGCCGGTCCTTCCAGCGGAAGGCGGAATCGTATTCGAGGTTCACCCCGGACTGCAACACCTCCCGATGATAGGCCGGGTCCGGTTTCCGGTCGGTATGGGAGAGGACGACGTGGTCCAGCGGCACGCCGGCGGCGCGGAAAACCTCCACCTGCTCAAGGGCGGCGGTGCCCTGCTCGCAGTGCGTGAGGATGGGGCAGCCGGTCCGGCGGGCGGCGGCGGCGGCGGCGCGGAAGGCCCGCCCTTCGCGGTCATCCAGCTTTTCCAGCCCCCCGGCAACCTTGATCACCCCGGCGCGATGGGGCGTGCGCTCGACGACGGGGGCGCCGTAATCGAAGCGGTCGATGCCGTCCTCGATATCGGCGACGAATAGCCCGGCAAGGGTTTCGAGGGAAAGGCGGTCGCCCCAATGGCCGTCGTCGTAGTATTTCGCGAGGTGCAGGCCGGTCGGACAGACGATGTGAACGCCGCTGCGACGGGAGATTTCCGCGAGCTTCCCGGCATTACGCCCGGCATCACAGGGCATGGAATCGACCATGGCGGAACCACCGTCGCGGCGGAAGCGCCGCAGTTCGGCGACCCCGTTTTCCACCGAGGGAAGGTGGAAATCGGGGAAGCGCAGCGTGGCCACGCTGTCGTCGATGATGATGTGCTCATGGGCGTAACACCACCCCAGTTCGCTGGCGGGGAGGTCTCCGAGGACGGTGCGGACAAAGCTCACGGTTCCAGCTCGATCATGCGGTTTTCGCGGAGACTCTTCAGGGCCCCGAAGACCAGCGCGAGGGAGGCGAGGTTGTCGCGCCCGTCGTTGAGCGGGGTACGGTCCTCCTCGATGGCGCAGAGCAGCTCGCCCATGCTGCCGCGGAAGCCGTCGGGGAACCAGGAGCCCTCCACCTGAAGGCTGGACTTGCCATCGGTGGTTTCGATTTCAATGCCGTCGCTGCCGCACACCGGGCCGCGGGAACGGAGGGTTCCTTTGCTGCCGGCAATCACCCAGCCTTCTCCGGAAAGGAAGCGGCTGTGCCCGTCAAAGGTCAGGCTGGCGAGGCCTTTGTCGAAGCGGAACTGAGCGGCGGCCATCATGGGGATGGCGAGTTCGGAATGCGGCGCGTCGACGGCGGAGGCGAAGACCGCGGAGGCCTGTTTACCCCCGAAAAAGAGCCGGGTCATATCGATCCAGTGTACGGCGAAATCGTACAGGATGAGGTCCTCCATCTTCTCGAAGGGAGACCCTTTGACCCATGTGTGATCCCAGTTGATCTGCAGGTCGATGCTTTGCGTTTCCCCGATGAGCCCGTGCTCGATGGCAAGGGTGATCCAGCGGACATAGGGTGCCCAGCGCCCGTTGAGGTTGACGGCGAGCTTCCGTCCCCTGCGGTCGGCGAGGTCGGCGAGGCGGTGGCCCTCCGCCGGATCGAGGACGAAGGGCTTCTGGCTGAGGACGTGCTTGCCGGCTTCGAGGGCGGCCTCGATGACGGCCCCGCGTGGTTTCACGTGCAGGGGAATGTCGACGACGTCGATGTCGTCCCGCCGCAGCAGCTCCGCCGGATCGGTGTAGACCCCGGCCTCCGGGTAGTACTCGTCGCGCCGGCGACGGGCCGCCGCCTCGTCAAGGTCGCAGAAGGCGACCACGTTGTAGTTTTCTTTTTGATACGCGGTAAGGTGTTGCGCGGTGATTCCCCCGCAGCCGATCATGCCGATGCGCGGTTCCCATGTTTTCGGTCGGGGCGGCTGGTAATCGAAAGCGGGAAGCTCAAGATGGCGCTCCTCGGTCGCGCCTTGCAGGGAGTAGTTTCGTTCACTCATGATTCGCTCGTTTCGCTCAGGTAAAAAGGGGCAGGGTACGCTTTTCACGGGCGCTCGCGTAGGCGGTATCGACGATCTGCTGGCCGATGCGTGCGATTTCCGGGGAGAGGGGTCCCTCCGGCCGGCGCCCGTTCTCAAGGCAATGAATGTAATACGCGATGGCGTTGCTTTCCTCGAAGGGAAGCTCGTCGACGGGAACTTCCCTGCCTTCCGGACAGTCCTCCGTCTGCAACCGAATGGTTTTCTCGTAATCGTAGCTGGCGAGGGTGCCCCGGGTGCCGGCGATGACAAAGCCCGTCTTTGGCTGTGGCTGGTGCAGCCATGGATCGCTGAAGGTTCCCCAGCGCGTCTCGAAGCAGGCGAGCCCGAAGTCGTAGCGGGCGGCGGTGAGGCTGTGCTCATCGACCTCGAGGCCCTCCGGTTCGTCCACCATGCAGCAGACCTCAATGGGGGCCTTGCCGTTGAGGTACCATGTGCCCAGCGTCGTCCCGTAGCCCAGATAATCGAGGAGAGAGCCGCCGGCCTTGTCCTTCTGGTACCACCAGCTGTCGGCCTTCACACCGGGTTCCTTTTCGATCTTGTCGGCGCCGTGGCGCAGCGGCCCGCGGTTTCCGTTGTAGTAGTGAAGGCCGTTCGGTTCCCCGATGACGCCTTCGTCGAGGAGGCGCTTCGCGGTTACGTGGCTCGCGACCCAGCGCAGGGGCCAGTTGATGAGGAGTTCCTTTCCCGTATCCTTCATCGCGGCGGTGATCCGGTCGGCGTCCCCCAGGTTGGCCGCGAAGGGCTTTTCGATCAGGAGGTGCAGCCCGTGGGGGGCCACTGCTTCGGCCAGCTCGGCATGCGCCCCGGTGGTGGGGCAGAGCATGGCCACATTGGCGCCGGTTTCGCGCAGGCAGGCCTCCAGATCGGTGTAGACGCGTTCGCGCGGGATGTTGAACTTCGCGATGGTCTCTTCCATCGGGCCGGTTTCGCGATGGTAGATACCGGCGATTTCGGCGCGGGGATGTTCGTGCACGAGCCGGAGCAGATCCCCCTGGTGCATGTGATCAAAGCTCAGGCCGAGGAATTTCCATGGTTTCTCATTCATTGGGAAGGGAGGGTTTGCGGTTCATCTTTCAGGTTGGTGTGAAGGTTGTCCTTCCATGCGGCGGCGGCGGTGCGGGCGACGCGGTTGGGAACCTCGAGAACGGCGCCGAGGGCGCGCAGCTGATCCTGGAGCCGGGCGACGGTGATGGCGCCCGCGCCGCTGTCCTCCTCGAGGCTGAGAGCGGCGGCAAGGCCGACGGCCTGCCCCATGCTCATCGTCTGCCCCATTGACCGACAGGAAGCGTGGGCATCGTGCGCGGCCGAAAAGCAACGCCCGGCGACCCAGACTTCGTCGCGACCTTCCGGCACCAGCGTGCGGTAGGGCACATCGTAGGCGTCGCCGTCCCCGATGTATCCCCAGACGGTTTCGTCGGTACCATCGCGGGCCTTGCGGTGATCCTCGATCGGCGCCCCGCAGAGGAGGACTTTATCGGGAAAGCGGGCGGCGCTGAGGCAGTCCTCCTTCGTGAGCCGGTAGTCGCCGTAGACGCGGCGGGTTTCGCGGATGCCGATCTGGTGGGAAAGGCCGATGATACTGGCCTCCTCGTAGCCGGGGACGCAGTCGCGGAAAAAGGCTTCGTAGACGAAGGACTGGCGGCGTCCCTCCTGCTCCGCGAGGGTCAATTCCTCGAAGTCGAGCGGATCGAGGTCGGCCACGCGCACGGCCACGGTGGAGACACATCCCCGCGCGTTCATTTTATGGGCGCTGCCGGCCTTGCGCGGAAGCGGGTGGGTGCCCTTTTCGAGGGCCTCTTCCATGCGCGCCATGAGTATCTTCTTCCCACCTGCCGCCTCGAAGGCCTCGAGATCGACATTGCTCATGCGGAAGGTCGTGGTGAGGGTCTGCGCCGGTTCGAGGTCGCCCGCCTTCTCATAAGGGATGCCGGCGAAATGGCAGAGGTCGGCGTCGCCGGTGGTATCGATAAAGCGTTGCGCGCGGATGCGGAAGAAGCCCCGCTTCGTCCAGATGACGACGCCCTCCAGCCGACCGTCGGGGGCCGTTTCGGCATCGACGAGGGTGGCGTGCAGGAGGAGGTGGACGCCCGCCCCGGCAAGGAGGCGGTCCCAGGTCAGCTTGAGGAGCTCGGGATTGTAGTTCACTCCCGTCCCGGCTCCGTAGGTGTTGGGGCGCAGGAAAATCCCGCCCTGCCGGTCGAGGGCGTCGACGACGCGGTCGGGAATGCCGCCGACCACCTTGCGCGGCTGGTTCCCCGGGGTAAAGAAGCCGTAGAAGGTGTCGAGAACCTGAGTGCTGACCCCGCCCGGAAACCCGTACCTTTCCACAAGGGTCACGGAGCGGCGGCCGTTTTCGCGCGCGGCGAGGGCGGCCGCACAGCCTGCGCTCCCGGCCCCAAGGACGAGGACGTCCGTTTCCCGCAGGACTGGAATCCGCTCTTTCCGGAGGCAATCAACCATGGCTGCGGGGGGGTCCGACGTTGGCGAAATAAGGGGCAAGGCGGTGCGCATGCTCGTCATAGGCGGCCTGGAAAAGTTCTTCGGCACGATCCCCGAGGACGCACTTCGCCGCGAGGACCCTGGGTGGTTGCCCGGCCGCGACGAGGCGCTGCGCGAGTTCGGCCTTGATGGCGTTGACGATGAGGCAGCCGCCGACCGTGGAGCCCGGGGCCACGGGGGCCTCGAGGTTCTCCACCGCGACCATGGCATCGCCCGCCGGTGCGCCCGTATCGAGGACGAGGTCCGCGAAGTCCGTCAGCTTGCGGCCATCCTCGCGCCTGCTCGCGCTGGCCTCGGCATGACGTCGGCTGACAAGGGCGACCACGCGGACGCCTTCCTGCCGGAACCGTTCCGCCATCTCAACGGGGACGATATTGCAGCCGCTGGAGGAGATGATGAGGGCGGTATCCTCCTCCGTGAGAGCGAAGTTGCGGAGGATCCGGTCCGCGAGCCCGCTCACGTTTTCAAGGAACATCGCCTGGCGCTGGCCGTTACAGCCCACGACGAGGTTGTGATTCGAAACGGAAAGCTCGACGATCGGGTTGAACCCGGGGAAGGAGCCGTAGCGTGGCCACATTTCCTCCGTCATGATCCGGCTGTGGCCGGAGCCGAAGACGTGGACCATGCGTCCGCCAAGAATGGTCGCGGCGAACCAGTCGGCCGCCGTGCCGATGGCCTCGGATTGTCCTTCGACCGTGGCGAGAAGACCGCGGCATTTCTCAAGGTATTGCTGTTGGGGGGTCATGGGTTGTCGGAATCGCTTGCCTGGAAATCGTTTTCGATGAAATAGCGTAGAGCGGACAGGGTGGGGCTTTTCCCGGTGCGAACGTAGAAGCCGGAGAAGAGGACGCCGAGGGCGAGGCTCTGCTGCAGGTCCATCCCGGTGAGATGGCCGAAAAGGAACCCCGCGTTGAAATGGTCGCCCGCCCCCGTCGTGATCAGGGGGTTCGGCTCGTAGGGACCTTCCACAAAGGCCCCCGTTTCGCGGCCGGTGGCAACCGCGCATTCGGTGGGATGGATCATGACGAGGTCGAGGTCGAGGGTCCGCCGGATGGTGGCGGCGGCGGCGCGCAGCGAGGCCTCGCCGTTTTCCGGCGCCTCCAGTCCGAGGGCACCGGCCACCTGCCCGGCCTCGGACAGGTTCAGGCCAAGGAAGGTTTTGCCGAAGCGGCTGAATCCGGCGATTTTCCGGAGCATGGCCGCAACCGATTCCGCGGAATGCCGGGCCGGGTCCGCGAGGTCGAAAAAGAAGAGGCGGTCGCGATCCTCCGGCAGCTGCGGCAGGATCTTTTCCTGAAAAAGAGAGAAGATTTCCGGAAGGAAAGGGAGACAGCTCCAGTTCAAGGGCGCGAAAAGACGCGCCGCCCGGGTCAGTTCCAGCAGCTGCTCTATGCCCACGCTTTCGCACAGGCGCTCCGCCGTAATCTCTTCGTAGGTTCGCAGCACCGGCAGCATCAGTTTGCCGTCGTTGAATTCGAGGGCGTGGGTCACCGCCGGTTCGGCGAGGGAGTGCAGGTCAACCTCCTCCGCCAGCTCCGCAAAGACCGGATGGAGCGGATTGCCGAAGGCCCCAAGCAGGGTCACAGGCACGCCCGCGTTCGCCAGTGCGCCCGCCATGATCGGCCCGTTCCCCCCGATCTTGGTTGTTTTCGGGGCGATCTCGAGGCAGGCGCTTCGCCCGGCGGCCGCCGCAACGCAGTCCCCGAACCGCTCGAGGGTGGGGAAGGCCCGGTAAGCTTCCCCGGTCCCGCTGCGTTCCTCCACCACCGTGTAAAGTCGGTCGATGGTGCCATCAAAGCCGACAAGGGCTGGCGCCGGCCTGCGGTCGGCCGCCCCTTCGAGCCCCGGAAGAAGGTCGTGGAAGGCGTTCACGCCGGTCCTCCTTTCGCATGCTGGCCTTCGCTCACGCTCCAGCCGCCGTCCACCGACAGAACCTGTCCGGTAACAAACCGCGCGGCGTCGCTCATGAAATACACCGCCGCGGTGTCGAGGTCCTCCGGCCGGCCGATCCGTCCCCCGTCGAGGGGCTGTTTCGTGGCAATGTAGTCAAGGATGACGTCGTCCTCGGCGGCCCGTTGCGCCATCGGGGTCTCGACAAGGGCTGGCGCGAGCACGTTGCAGCGGATGTTCCGCTCCGCGTAGTAGGCCGCAATCGATTTTGTGTAGCCGATGATGGCCGCCTTCGTGGCCGCGTAGGCATGCGTGCTGAAATACTTCGGCGCGGGCGAAGAGCCGAGAACGGAGCCCATGTTCAGGACGGAACCTCCTGTCCCCCGGGCAAGGAAATCGCGAACCGCCGCCCGGTTGGAGTAGAAAAGGGAGGTCAGGTTCAGCTGCAGAGTGAAGTCCCAGCCTTCGTCCGTTAATTCGTGCAGCGGGCCGTCGCCTTTGCCGCGGCCGCTGCCCCCGGCGACATGGTACAGGCCGTCAAAGCCGCCGTGCAGGCCGTGGCAGGCCTCGATCGCTTTCACCGCCGTCTCCGGGTCGGTCGCGTCGCCCCGCAGGCCCCGGCCGCGATCGCCCAGCACCGCCTCGGCCGCCTCCACCGAATCCGGGTTGCGGCCCACCACGACCACTCGCGCCCCCGCCCCCACGAAGGCCCGTGCCGCCGAGAATCCCAGCCCCGTCGTTCCCCCCATCACCACCATGCCTTTGCCCG
>JAAAOD010000255.1 GCA_009908535.1 Verrucomicrobiota bacterium | reverse complement strand
CCCCTATGATTTCCGGACGAACGACCTCGAGAACACGCTTGTCACGAGCAGCCTCGCCCATCCTTTCGGCACGGACGACCTCGGGCGGGATCAGCTGACGCGGGTCATGGTCGGCGGCCGTGTCTCCCTCGGCGTGGGGATCATCGCGACAACGGTTTCCCTGCTCATCGGCGTGACCTACGGGGCGACCGCCGCCTATGTGGGCGGGAAAGTCGATGCCACCATGATGCGGTTCGTCGACGTCCTCTACGCGCTGCCCTTCACCATCTTCGTCATCCTGCTGATGACCCTGTTCGAGCGCAGTATTGTCCTTTTGTTTGTCGTCATCGGGGCGGTGGAATGGCTGACGATGGCGCGGATCGTCCGCGGCCAGGTGTTGAGCCTGAAGAAGCAGGAATTTGTCGAGGCGGCCATATCGCTGGGCTACACGACGCGGCGGATCATCCTGCGCCATATCATCCCGAACGTCCTCGGCGTGGTCGTGGTCTACGCGACCCTGACGGTGCCGGCGGTCATGCTGCTGGAGAGCTTTTTGAGCTTTCTCGGCCTCGGGGTGCAGCCACCCATGCCGTCATGGGGAAGCCTGATCAAGCTGGGCGCGGACAACCTGCAATTATACCCGCACCTGCTCATCATCCCGGCGCTTTTCTTTTCCCTGACGCTTTTCTCCCTCAACTTTCTCGGGGACGGGCTGCGGGACGCCCTCGACCCCAAATCCAGCAAGGACTGACCGATGAGCGCGCCTTTGCTTCACGTCCGCGACCTGACGACATGGTTCCACACCCGCAACGGGGTGGTGCGGGCCGTCGACGGCGTTTCCTTTTATGTGCACCGCGGGGAAACCCTCGGGATTGTCGGCGAATCCGGTTCCGGGAAGTCCGTCAGCTGCTACTCCCTCATGGGGCTGGTTCCCCAGCCGCCGGGGCGGATCGAGAACGGATCGGCCCTGTTCGACGGCACGACCGACCTTCTCCACTGCGGCGAGGCGCAATTGCGCGGAATCCGCGGCAGGCGCATTTCCATGATTTTCCAGGACCCCATGACCTCGCTGAACCCGTACCTGCGGGTCTCCACCCAACTCATCGAGGCCCTGCGCATGCACGAGAAGCTCGGCCGCAAAGAGGCCCTTGCCCGCTCCATAGCAGCCCTCGAGGAGGTCGGTATCCAGGAAGCCCCGACCCGGGTCCACTTCTACCCGCACGAGTTTTCCGGCGGCATGCGCCAACGTGTCATGATTGCCATGGCCATGATTACGCATCCGGACATCCTTATCGCGGACGAACCGACAACGGCCCTCGACGTTACGGTGCAGGCCCAGATTCTCGAGCTGATCAAGGAGCGCCAGCGGGCAAACAACAGTGCGGTCATCCTCATCACCCATGACCTCGGGGTCGTCGCCGGCATGTGCGACCGCATCAATGTCATGTATGCGGGCAAAGTCGTGGAAACCGGCACCGCCGAGGAGATTTTTCACGAAGCGAAGCATCCCTACACGATCGCCCTGCAGCGCAGCATTCCCTCCCTCGGCAGCAAAGGAAAGCCGCTGTACACCATCCCTGGGCTCCCCCCCGACCTCTCCCGGCCGATCCCGGGGGATGCCTTCGCGATGCGCGAGGGCATCCGCAGCGGAGGCAAGTGGACAGACCGCGAGCCGCCCTTCCGCCGCATAACCGATACCCATTACGTGCGGGAATCCGATGTGGAACTTCCCCCGCTGGAGGAGGTGCTCGATGAAGGATGATTTCCTCGTTCTCGAGAACGTCCGGACCTGGTTTCCGGTCGTGCGCGGGTTTATCCGCAAAAAGACGGTCGGGCAGGTCCGCGCGGTCGACGGGATCAGTTTCTCCATGCGGAAAGGGGAGATTCTCGGCCTCGTCGGGGAGTCGGGATGCGGGAAGACCACCCTCAGCCGCACCATCATGCAGTTGCAGCCGCCCACGGGCGGATCGATCCGGCTCGAGGGGGAGGACCTGAGTCACCTTTCCCCGGCGGAAATGCGGCGGCAGCGGCTGAATTTCCAGATGATTTTCCAGGATCCCTACGCCTCTCTGAATCCCCGCCTGACCGTTTTTGATACCCTTTCCGAGGCCATCCGCACGCGCCACCCGGGCAAGAAACGGAAGGAGCTGGCCCATGCGGTGGCGAAATTGATGCGGACGGTGGGCCTCAATCCGGCCCAGATGAAAAAATATCCGCACGAATTCTCCGGGGGCCAGCGCCAGCGCATCGCCGTCGCCCGCGCCCTCGCCCCGGAACCCAAGCTGATCATCGCCGACGAGCCGGTTTCCGCCCTCGATGTTTCCATCCAGTCCCAGATTCTCAACCTGCTCAAGCGGCTGACCACGGAAATGGGCCTGACCATGATCTTCATTTCCCACGATCTGTCCGTGGTGAAGTACATTTCCGACCGCATCGCCGTGATGTACCTCGGCCGTCTCGTCGAAGTCGGGGAGGCCACCGCGATCATGGACAACCCCTACCATCCGTACACCAAGGCCCTCATCAGCGCGATCCCGATCCCCGATCCGCGGATCGAAAAGGGCCGCCAACGGCTTGTTCTCGAAGGGGATCCTCCCTCCCCGTTTTTCTACGCCGGGGCTGGCGGGCGCGAGCCGGCGGAGCTCAAGGAGGTGACGCCCGGCCATTATGCCTCCGACCCGGAGGCCTTTCTCAGTGAACGCCGCGTCTTCGAGGCCGGCTGATCAGCTTTCGCCCCCGCGGAGCGCGTCCCCGATTTCCCGCAGGTACTGGTAGGAAAACAACCCCGTCTGGTGCCCGTCGCTGAAGAGGAAGCGGATGGCGTAGCGCCCGATCATCTCATGGCCCGTCACGGTCACCCCGGGAAATTCCGTGCGGGGATCGGCCCCGTGGATCCGGCCGAAAATGTCGGCCTCCCCCATGTTGTCGGCACTCGGGGACAAGGCCCGCAGCTTGTCCATGGGATAGTAATCCTCGCGGCCATCCCGCCAGCGGATGGCCACTTCGTTGCCGATGAGATCGATGGTTTCGGGGGGCGGAAGGGCTGCCATGACCCCATTGGAGGCCCTTCAAGCGAATTCTTCAAGCTTTGGGGACGCCTCGCCGCCGGGTCTCCCGCAGGGCCGCGAGGAGAATGCCGGCGCATTCCTGCGGGCTCCAGTTGGCGGTGTTCAGGGCGAGGTCGTAGGCGTAGGGGTCGTCGACGGATTCGTTGAAATGGGTGCGGATGTAGGCCGCCCGCGCCTGGTCATCCTGGCGCAGACGCCGGCGGGCGCGTCCTTCCGGCAGTCCGCTTTCCTCCATCGCCCGCTTCAGCCGGTACTCGAAGGGCGCAACGACACGGACGCGCAGGACCCATGGCATCCCGCGCGTCAGGACATGCGCGCCCCGTCCGATGAGAATGACATTTCCCATCTGCGCGAGTTTCAGGATCGTGTCGCAGGTGTGGTGAAACAGTTCCCACAGGGAGGGGTGCAGGCCGAGCATCTCGTTGATGAGGCTGGAAAGCTCGTGGTCTTTGTCCTCCGGCATGTAGCGGGCCAGCCGTTCCGGCAGATGGTGGTCCTCAAGGACGCGGTGCACGAGATCGCGGTCGAAGAAGCCCCAGGGGACCCGGCCCAGTTCCGCATCCGCTTCCAGCAGGGCCAGCAGGGCCTCCCCGATTTCATGGCTGCCGCAGCAGGGGAGCCGGGAAATAGTGACGACCGGATTCCGGCGGCGCTTTGACGAAGGTGCGCGGCCCTCGATAAAGTTGCTGTCGATGAAGGCTTTGCAGCGCTTGAATGAATCTTCTTCTCCCCCCGAGGTCATGTCCAGTATCGTATCTTCTGTCCGCCTCTGTGAAAAGAGAAAAAAGATTGCGCGATAATATCCGGAGAGAATTGACCATCGGGCAAATCCGGTCCGCGACTTGCTCCAGGTAAAAGTGGATTCTATCATTGCAGGGAATGGCCGTTTTCCGGTTACCATGGCACAGCAATGTCTTTCTCTTCGCCGTACCCGCTAACTCGAACCCTCATCTCAACATGTCTCTCGAACCACTACGCGTTGAACTTAAAGAATTTTGTCGTCAATTTTCCACGACACTCAAGCCCTTCGCCGGGAGCCTCGACAAAAGCCTCAACATCCTCCGGCAACTCGAGGACGGGGAGGAAATCCAACCCATCCTCAACGGCCTTCTTGACAACCGGCACCGGTTGAAAATCCTTCAGGACAAAGCCCGCCAGCAGCATGCCTACCTTGTCATTTTCGGCCCCCTGAAGAGCGGGAAATCGACTTTGATGAACGCGATCAGCGGATCCTATGTCAGCGAGGTCTCCAGCCTTCCCGCCTATCCCTGTCTCGTCTATGTGCATGAAGGGGAGGAACGCCGTTTTGCCACGACGGATTTCAACGGGGAGGAAACGCTGTATACCTCGCCGCGTACCCTGAACGAATCCGTACAGACCGCGCACGAGGAGTTGGCCCGGAAAATCCGCGAGTCGGACCAAGCCGGGGAGCCCTTCAATCCCGCCGAGGAGTACAAGGAAGCGATCCGGCGGATCGATTTCACGCTGCCGGCGCCCTACCTGCGTGAATCGGGCACTATTCTCGTCGATACCCCCGGCTTGTATGCGAAAATGAAATACAACTACGGGCAGTTGACGCGGGACTTCCGCGACACGGCGGCCTGCGCCGTCTTTGTCGTCAAGACGGACAATCTCTTTTTCGAACGTGTTTTCGAGGAGTTCGCGGATCTGCTCGATGTCTTCTCCCGCGTCTTCCTTGTCGTCAATATCGACTCCCGTAAACAGGACCTTGGTCCGGACGGGGAACTCGTCCCCTCGCTCGAACAGGAAAATCCGGAGAAGGTCATCAAGGCCTTCGAAAACCTTACCGTCAGCGCGCAAATCCGCTCCGCGATCGAAAACGGTCAACTGCGCATTTACGCCATCGATCTGCTCGACACCGCACGCCAGAGCCTGCAGCAGGAGGAGAGCGCCGGCGCGGGAACCGCCTCCCCCGACGCCGCGCCGGAAAATGTTTCCGGGCAAGGGGAAGAGGATGCCGCAGAGCCGGAGGAGGCGGAGGCTTCCGGCGGGGATGAGGCGGACATGATGGCCGACCTTGTCGCCGATCTCGGGGCGCCTTCCAGCGGCGAAGCGACCGAGCTTGCCTCCCTCGGTGCGGCGAAGATCGGCTTTCCGGCTTTCCTCAAGGACCTCACTGAATACCTCAACAGCAGCGACTACCTCATCGAGTTCATGGGGGACAGCCTCCGCCAGACCCACTCCATTGTGCGGGAGATCGGGGACCAGACCTCCTCCAGCAGATTGACCGCGTATCGCGACGGCATCGAAGAATTGAGGGAGAAGGCGGAACGGTCCGAGCGCCAGCTGCAGGAGGTAAAGCAGTTGCAGGAGGACAGCTGGGAAGGGCCCCTTGACGAGTTGGCCCGCGAACTGCGCCAGCAGGTGCAGGAGCACACCGGCTCGGTCATTCCCCCGCTGAAAGAATCGGTCCATGCCGAGGTCGATATCTGGTCCTTTACAGAGGAAAGCGTGCGCGACCTTCTCGAGAACCGGGTGCAGCCCCTGATCCGCAAAGCCTGCAAGGATTCCCGCTCCCGCGGCATTGAACTGGTCGACGGCTATTGCAGCGGTCGCAACGGCGGCGTGCGGCTCAGTACCGATCTGGTGGGCCGCATGTACGGGGTCGGGCTGGAGTTCGACGACATCTATCCGCAATTTCGCGAGGAAGTGGAGAACGCGCTTGGAAAATTACCGGCGTTGCCGGATCCGGAGAATATCCAGGAAACCATTCCAGTGCGGAAGTCTTTCTTCGATTTTCTCTTTTTCCGGACCCCGGGCCGCATCCGCCGGCGGCTCTTTGGCGAAGAGGTTCCCTCGGCGAAACCGATTCCCTCCACCGCCAAAGGCCGTCGTTTCGGGGAGGAGGGCAAGTCCGCCCTTTACGAGATGGCCGACCGCCACATCGAACATTGCTTCCAGGAACTGGTGGAGAACGGGGTGGATGAAATTCTCCGGCACTACCGTGACTTTTTCCGCCGGCAGACCTCGGAACGCCTCGAGGAAAAGGCCGCCGAACTGCGGAAGGAAGGCGGCCTGGCCCGCCGGCGCTACGAGGACCGGCGGAACGTCATCGACGCCATGGAGTCCCTTGAGTCCGCTTCCGAAAACCTCATCGAGGAAGTGGAAGGCCTGCGGGAACGCTTTGTCGCCGGAAAGCTCCCCGAGAATCCGGAGGAAGCGGTCGAGGAGCAGGCAACCAATGGACCGGAAGAGCCGGCAGGGGAAGCGTCCTCAAGACAAGCGGGAGATGAAGGTGGGGAAGCCCGGGATTGATCTTAGGGGCATGGCCCGCCATGCTCCGCTAATCATATGGACCTGCAGCGTTTTTTCGATCACTGGAATCTAAGCGAAAATCCCTTTCAGGCGGAGGAGGCGCGCAATGACGCGGTCTACGCCCGCACGATGGAAGGGGCGATCACCCATCCTGATTTTCAGAAGATCTACGGCTCGCCCGACAATCCCAGCACCTCGATTGTTTTCGGGGAAAAGGGAAGCGGGAAAACGGCCATGCGGCTCCTGATCGAGCGCCGCCTCACCGCCCACAACAACAACCGCGCCGGCGAAAAAGTCTGGATTGTCCGTTACGACGACCTGAACCCCGTCCTCGACCGGCTCGTCCACCGCATCGGGGGAAAGGATCCGGCCCGTTGCCTGGAGCAGCTACGCCTGCAGGATCATCAGGACGCCATTCTCAGTCTCGCGGTGACCCGGCTGGTCGATGACATCGTCGAAGAGAGCGGGGACAAGGAGCAGAAGAGCCTCCGCAAAGCCCTTCGCAGGATGAGCCGTGAACGGCGTCTCGATCTCGGCGTGCTTTCGGTTCTTTACGACCAGCCCCGTCACGGCCAGCGGGCGGAGCGGTGGAAGCGGTTGAAAGGCTATCTCCGCCTCGGCCATCTTGCCACCCGGCGGGTCCACGCCCTTCTCGTCCTCGCTTTCGGCCTTGCCGCCCTGGGCGCCCTCGGCCTCTGGCGATTTACGGAATCGCTCTCCTGGGAATGGCAGCTCGCCGGCGGCGCCGCTGTGGTCGGTTTTGCCGGTCTCGGGATCGGCTGGCTGGTCCGTGGCTGGAAGAAATACTTCCGGGCACGCCGTATTCATCGGGAGGTGCGCTCCGTGGAGCACGATCGGGCCATTTTACGGGAGGCCCTCTGGGATCTGCCGGAAGACCAGGGCACCCTCCACCTCATCCCCGATCATGAGGACCAGGACAAGCGCTACGAGGCCACCCAGCGCTTCCTGCGCCTTCTCGAACCCCTCGGCTATAAAAGCCTCGTCGTGCTCGTGGACCGTGTCGACGAACCCGCTCTCATCAACAGCGATGCCCAGCGCATGCGGAGCCTCGTCTGGCCGATGCTGAACAACAAGTTTCTCCAGCAGGAACGGGTCGGGATCAAAATGCTTCTTCCGATTGAGCTGGGACAGCTCCTCGAGACGGAAACGAGCGATTTCCAGCGCCAGGCCCGTCTCGACAAGCAGAACCTGGTCAACCCGCTGCGGTGGACGGGGGCGACCCTCTACGATCTCTGCACTTCCCGCTTCCGCAACTGCCAGCGCGAGGAAGGCGGAGAAAGGATCGAGGAGTTGAAGGAGCTATTCGAGGAGGAAGTCGAGCACCGCGACCTCGTGGACGCCCTCGACCAGATGCATCAACCCCGCGACGCCTTCAAGTTTCTCTACGCGGTGATCCTGCGCCATTGCCAGAACACACCCGGCGAGGCGGAGAAATACAAGATTCCAAGGCTGACCCTCGATTACGTCCGCCAGGAACAGAGCCAGCGCGTGATGAACCTTTACCGGGGCGTGAACCAGGGCTGAAGGGCCGCGGCATGGCCGTTCCCGCCCCTATTCGAGTTCCGCCGCGACGGTTTCCCATTCTTCCATGGCGCGGGCGAGGTCCGCCTTCCACTGGTCGTATTCGCGCAGTTCGCTGGCGGTGGTTTCCCCGCGCTCAAACCAGGCCTTGTCGGCCATGGCCCCTTCGCGTTCCGCGATGGCTTCTTCCAGCTGGGTTATCTCCGTCTCCAGTCCGGCCATCCGGCTCTTCAGCGGGGCTTTCCGTTGCTGTTCACGGGCTTTGCGGCGGCGGCGTTCGCGGGGATTCCCGGTGGCCGGGGTTTCGCCCTCCCGGCCCTGCATTCCCCTTCCCGCCGGTGCGCCCGCGGCGGCTTCCTCCTGCCGCAGTTTCCAGAGGTAATCGTCCAGATTGCCCGGAAACCAGCGATGGCTGCCCGGGCTAATCTCGAGGACCTTGTTCACAACCGGGTTCAGAAAATGGCGGTCGTGGGAAACGACAAAGACGGTTCCGGGAAAGGAGGTCAGGGCTTCCTGCAGAACCTCCTTGCTGGCCGGATCGAGGTGGTTCGTCGGTTCGTCGAGGATGAGGAAATTGGCCGGCCGCAAGAGCAGGCGGGCAAGGGCAAGGCGGTTCTTCTCCCCGCCGGACAGGACCTCCCCCCGCTTGGCAAGGTCGTGTTCGTGGAACAGGAAAGCGCCGAGGATGGAACGGATGTGCGTCTCGGTCGCACGGATTTCGTGGCTGGCGATTTGGTAGACATTCTCCTGCAGGGAAAAGGCCTCCCGCTGGTCCTGGGCAAAGTAGCCGACGTCGATTTCATGCCCGTAGCGGACCGTTCCGCCGTCGGGGGCTTCGATGCCGGCCATTAGACGCGCAAGGGTGGATTTCCCGGCGCCGTTGCGGCCCACCACCCCGACGCGGTCCCCCCGCTGCAGCTCAAGGGAAAAGCCCCGGAAGACCTCGGTCTCCCCGTAGGCCTTGGCGATCTCTTCCAGCTTCACGACGCGATGGCCTCCTTTGCGTGAAAGGGGAAATTCGAAATGGACCGTCGCCGCCGCCTCTTCCAGCTCGATGCGCTCCGTCTTTTCGAGCTGCTTGATCCGGCTCTGCACCTGCGAGGCCTTCGAGGCCTTGTAGCGGAACCGCTCGATGAAGCGCTCCGTGCGGGCGATCGCCTTGTCCTGGTTCTGTTTCGCGCGTTGCCGCTGCTCCCGGCGCGCGGCCTGCTGTTCAAGGAAAGCGCTGTAGTTGCCGGTGTAGGTGATGATGTCGCCGTTTTCGAGCGAGTGGATCGTCGTGGTCAGCTTGTCGAGAAAGGCATGATCATGCGAGATGACCAGCAGGGCACCCGGATACCCCTGCAGAAAACCCTCGAGCCAGCGCAACGAGGG
>JAAAOD010000102.1 GCA_009908535.1 Verrucomicrobiota bacterium | reverse complement strand
CGCGTACGATCTCGACAGCCCGCACTTCTCGCTGCGGGCCGCAGGCACGCTCCTACCGACCTCGCTCGATCCGCTCCTCGGCGATTGGTGGCGGCAGATCTTCACTTCCATCGAGACGCCCAACCCCGCCGACGCCCGTGTCATGGTATGGGGGGACCCGCGGGCGGCCCGTTCCATCCGCAGCAGTGTCGCCGTCCTCGGCCGCGACGCGAGCTACCGCGGCGTTCCGATTCCGGAACTCCGTCTCGGCATCCGCAGCAATGCGCGATGGACCTACCTCCACGAACTGGAAGGCCGCTTCCCGGAGGGAGGGGTTTCCGGAGAACTGGCCTGGCGGATTCACAACCCCCCTGAGCGGAGACGGCCCATGTTCCTTCGCCTCGACAGCGAGGTGGATTTCAGGCGCGTGGTGCGTCTCAGCGGGATCGACGGCCTTTCCGCCTGCCGCTTCGAATATCCCCCGCATCTTACCGTTTCCGGCTGGCTCTGGCGCCCGTCCAAAGCGAGAAGGGAAGAGGACAAACCGTGGCCGGAACTGCGGCTCACCGTGGAAGCCCCCAGAGGTACCTTCGAGGTGAGTGCCTTCTCCTTCGCCCACACCAGTTGCAAGGTTCGTGCAAAGGGACCGCTTCTGTTCGTGGAAAACCTTTCCGCCCGGATTTCGGAAGGCGTTATAACCGGCGACCTCTCCCTCGAAAGGCAACCCGCATCCGGCGGACTGCGACCACGGCGCCTCGACCTGCAGCTGCTCGACGCCGATCTTCCCGGGGTCCTCGGGCAACTGGACGCGTTTTTTCCGCAATGGGACCTCGACGCCGATCACCTCTTCGCAACCGAAAAGAGCGGGCGTCTCGACACCGGTTTCCACCTTGAGTTTCCCCCTTTCGGGCCCTCCAGGGGGAATGGATGGCTCCACGCGCGCGAGGCCGCCATCGGAAGCATCCATCTTTTCGGCGGATTCTCCGCCCTGCTGCAGGAACTCGGTCTTGGATTCAGCAGCCTCGACCTCAAGACGGCCGCGGTGGAATGGCAATGGGAGGAACCGCACCTCTCCTTTGATCACTTTGTCGTCAGCGGTCCGGTTCTGCACCTGCGTATGGAAGGCGGGGCCGATCTCGCTACCCGCACCCTGCACATCACGGGTACCGCGCTGTTGTTCGAGGGACTTGTCCAGCGCTTCCTCGCACCCGTCAGCACCCGCCTCGCCTTCACGGTGACCGGTTCCCTTGCCGATCCCGCATGGAACCTTCAACTCGAGCCGCTGCGCTGGCTGCGGGATCGTATTTTTCCCCAGTAGCCGACGGACGGAACAGGCATCTCGCTTTTCATTTGCAGGAGAACTCGCTTTCCCTGCACAATTCCGCAAATTCTCGTACTGAAGGAGGATAAACGCTTTGGACATTAAAAAAATCAGGCAGATCGTCGATATCATGAAACGCGCGGAACTCAGCGAGTTCCAGCTCGAGGAGGGGGATTTCAAACTTCGCCTGCAGCGGTCATATTCAGCCCCCGCTCCGGCATCGGTGCCCCCGGTCGCGGCGCCTCCACCGGCGGCACCGTCCGCTTCCGGGGCCGCTTCGCCGGAAAGCAAGGCGGCGGATGAAGGCAAGCTGGTCACTTCCCCCATGGTCGGGACCTTCTACGCCGCTCCCTCACCGGAAAGCCCGCCGTTCGTCAAGCCGGGCGACGCCGTCACCGAGGACACCGTCGTCTGCATCCTTGAGGCGATGAAGGTGATGAACGAAATCAAGGCGGAAGAGAAGGGTACGATCGCCGAGGTCCTCGTCGGAAACGGGGACAGTGTCGAATACGGTCAGCCCTTGTTCCGCCTCCGCTAAGCTCCGCGGATCCGCCATGTTCAAAAAGATCCTCATCGCCAACCGGGGCGAAATCGCCCTGCGCATCATCCGCGCCTGCCGCGAACTGGGTGTCGAAACCATCGCCGTCTATTCCGAGGCCGACGAGCAGTCCCTTCACGTCCAGCTGGCCGACGGGGCCATCTGCATCGGTCCGGCCTCCAGCCCGGAATCGTACCTGCGTGCGGAACGCATCATTGCCGCGGCCGAAATCGCCGATGTCGATGCCATCCACCCGGGGTACGGCTTTCTCTCCGAGGATCCCGCCTTTGCCGAACAGTGCGAGGAATGCCGGATCAAGTTTATCGGCCCGCGCTCCGAAAGCATCCGCCGTATGGGGGACAAGGCCACCGCGCGCGAGACCGTCCGTGCCGTCGGCGTGCCCACGGTTCCCGGCAGCAAAGGCGCCGTCGCCGATCCGCAGGAGGCCAGCCACATCGCCGAGCAAATCGGCTTCCCTGTCATCGTGAAGGCCGTCGCCGGCGGCGGCGGCCGCGGCATGCGCCTCGCCCACAACCCGATGTCCTTCCAGAAGGAATTCGCGGCCGCCTCCGCCGAGGCCGAGAAAGCCTTCGGCAACGGAGCGGTCTATATCGAAAAGTTCATCGAGGAACCCCGCCATATCGAGTTCCAGATCCTCGCCGACGAGGAAGGCCGTGTTCTTCACCTCGGGGAACGCGACTGCTCCATTCAGCGCCGCCACCAGAAGGTCATCGAAGAATCCCCCTCGCCTTTTATGACCCCGGAATTGCGCGAAGAAATGGGCCGGGCCGCCGTCAAGGCCGCCGAAGCCTGCCAGTACCGCAACGCCGGCACCGTCGAGTTCCTCGTCGACCGGCACCGGAACTTCTACTTCATCGAAATGAACACCCGTATTCAGGTGGAGCATCCCGTCACCGAGGAAGTTACCGGGATCGATCTCATCAAGGAGCAGTTCCGGATCGCCAGCGGCGAACCCCTCGGCCTCACGCAGGAAGAGGTGCAAATCAAGGGACATGCCATCGAGTGTCGTGTCTGCGCGGAAAACCCGAGTATGAACTTTGCCCCCTCGCCGGGGGAAATCAGCCTCTACTTCCCGCCCGGCGGACACGGAATCCGCGTCGACAGCCATGTCTATGGCGGCTACACGGTACCGAAATTCTACGACAGCATGATTGCGAAGGTCATCAGTGTCGGCTGCGACCGGGAGGCGGCCATCGCCCGTATGAACCGTTCTCTTCGCGAATACCTCATCCGCGGAGTCTTCACCAACATTCCCTTTGCCCGCTCCATCATCAACGATCCCGAGTTCGTGCGCGGCCGTTTCACGACTCGTTTCGTGGAGGAATTCCTGCAGCGGACGCCAAAAAGTCTTTTCGAGCCGCCCACCCATCTTTAAAACCCCGGTCCAACAAATCCCCGTTATGGCTGAAGAACCGCAATTCAAGGAATCCACCGACCACCTCGAGACGCTTGCTGAAGATTCCGGCTTTGGCAGCATCAGCATTAACAACGAAGTCGTCGCCAACATCGTCGCCATGGCCGCCAAGGAAGTGACCGGCGTCGCCGGGCTCGCCAGCGGCGGCATCAAGGATGACCTTGCCGGGCTTTTCGGCTCCCGCCGGGAAAGCGGCTCCGCCGTCAGTATTTCGGAAACCGGGGAGGGGGCCTACCGCATCGGCGTCAAACTGGTCCTCACCTTCGGTGTTCAGTTGGCCAAGGTCGCCCAGAATGTGCAGGTGGCCATCCGCGAACAGGTGGAAAACATGACCAACAAGGAAGTGGCCCGGGTCGATGTCATCGTCGATGGCGTTCACCGTAACGCCCCCTCCGAAGGGTCCATCCCTTCCGAATAGCCCTCCACACCCGCCATTGTGCCTGCCGTCCTGCAACACGTGAGCTCGCCGCCCTACCTCTACCTGGCTGTCGCGGCGTTGCTCTTGCTGGCCGGGTTGGTTCTGCTAGTCGCTGTCCGCCGCGCGCGCCGCTGCATCCCCGCCTTCGAATCGCGGGATGGGGCCATTGAGGTCGCCCCCAAGACCCTGCGCACCGTCATGCGCAACGCGGTCAGCAGCGTCGAAGGCGTCGAGCGCGTCCACTGCCGCCACTTCCGGCATCGCGACGGCATCGGGGTCCGTGTCGCCATTCACCTCCGGGCCAGCCATCCGCTGCGCGAAGTGGAGAACCGGATCAAGCAGCGCATCCGCTCCAGCGTTTCCGAGCAGTTCGGAATGGCCCCCATCGACCCCGTCCACATCAAGGTCACGCGGATCGTCGGGGATCCTATGGCCGCGATTCCCACCCATTCCCTCCCCCGGGAGGAGGATCCCTTCCGTGAAGACCATGAGCGTTTGCCGGAGTCGGAAGACGACGCCCCGGAACCGTTTGCGGACGACAATGAGCGACGGCCCTCCTGAAGCGCCCCGGGCAGGCACTTGACAAGCCTCCGCACCCCGCCTTCGTTCAACTTCCCGCGCCCATGGAAGAACAGCAGCATGTGATCACCATCGTCTGCTCCGGCAATGTCTGTCGAAGCCCGATGGCCGAACGCCTGTTGCGCCACGCCCTGCAGGCCGAGGAGAAACCGCTTTCCTCCACGAAAGTCTATTCCGCGGGCGTCTCCGCCTTCTCCGGCGACCCCGCCTCCGCCAATGCCGTCACCGCCTTGCAGAAAGTGGGGCTGGACCTCGCGGACCATCGCAGCCGACCCCTTTCCAGCCAGCTCATGGAGGTCACGGACCTCCTTCTCGTCATGACAGGCCGCCACCTCGAGGCGGTGCGCCTCCTCTACCCCGACTGGGACCGCCCCCTGCACCTCTTCCGCCAATGGGTTCCGGAGGGGGCTTCGAAGGAAGTGCCCGATCCCTTCGGCGGCTCCCTCGGCATTTACCTGGAAACCCGCGACAGCCTCGCGGAGGCGGTCCCGGGCATCCTCAACTACCTCAAAAAAGACTTTTTAAAATGAAAATCACCCTTGGCGCCGACCACGGAGCCTTCCACCTGCGGGAGGCCACCCTCAACTATCTCAAGGAAAACGGCCACGAGGTAATCGACCACGGGACCTATTCCACGGACTCCGTCGATTATCCGGATTTCGTCGATCTTGTCTGCCGGGATCTGCGCGAGGAAAAAGCCGAACTGGGGATCCTCTGCTGCACGACGGGTCTCGGCATGAGCATTGCCGCCAACAAGCAACCCGGCATCCGCGCCGCCCTCGTTCACTACAACGACGAGGCCAGCCTCAGCCGGCGGCACAACAACGCCAACGTGCTTTGCATGGGCCAGCTGCATACCACTGCGCACGAAGCCGGCCAGTTGCTCGACACCTTTCTCTCCGCCCCTTTTGAGGAGGGGCGCCACGCCCGTCGGGTAGCCAAATTCACCGCATGGGAAAACCAGAATCCAACCGTATGACCGAACTCATCCATCCCTTGAATCCCGCCCCCATGGCCGACCTCGATCCCGAACTTCACGAGGTCGTCGAGGGGGAAAAGCAACGCCAGCAATCGCACCTCGAGTTGATTGCCTCGGAAAACTTCACCCTGCCCGCCGTCATGGAACTGACCGGCAGCGTGCTGACAAATAAATACGCCGAGGGCTATCCCGGCAAACGCTATTACGGCGGTTGCGACTGGGTCGACCAAGCCGAAACGCTCGCCATCGAACGGGCGAAGGAGCTTTTCGGCGCCGAATATGCCAACGTGCAGCCGCACGCCGGCAGCCAGGCAAACTTCGGGGTCTACACGGCCTTTCTCGAGCCCGGGGACAAAATCCTCACCATGAACCTGTCCGACGGCGGCCACCTCACCCACGGCAGTCCCGTCAACTTTTCCGGAAAATTGTATTCCGTCGCCAACTACGGCGTCGATCCGGAATCGGGAAGGATCGACTACGACGCTCTCGCGGCGCAGGCCCGCAAGGAGAAGCCGAAAATGATTACGGTGGGGGCCTCGGCCTACCCGCGCATCATCGACTTTGAGCGCATGGCCGGCATCGCCCGCGAGGTCGGGGCCTACATCCTCGCCGACATCGCCCACATCGCGGGCCTCGTCGCCGCCGGGGAGCATCCCAGCCCCGTTCCTCACTGCGATTTTGTCACGACAACGACGCACAAGACACTGCGTGGCCCCCGCGGCGGCCTTATCCTCGCCAGGGAAGAACACGGAAAAAAGCTGAATTCCGCCATCTTTCCCGGCGGCCAGGGCGGCCCGCTCATGCATGTCATCGCCGCCAAGGCCCTCTGCTTCCGCGAGGCGATGAAGCCGGAGTTCAAGGAGTACCAGCAGCAGGTCCGTCGCAACATCGCCGCCATGGGCGAGCGCTTTCTCGAAAAGGGGTACCGGCTCTGCAGCGGCGGTACGGACAACCATCTCATCCTTATCGACCTGCGCCAGAGCCACCCGGACATCACCGGGAAGAAAGCTCAGGTCGCCCTCGACAAGGCCCACATCACGACCAACCGCAACACTGTTCCCGGCGAAACACGCAGCCCCTTCCAGACCAGCGGTCTCCGCCTCGGAGCGCCCGCCTGCACGAGCCGCGGTATGGAGGAGGAGGACTTCCGCCGCATCGCCGACGCCATCGATATCGTCCTTGGCGGCATCGACGATGAAGGACGGATCGCGGAGGCCGCCCGCATCGCGGAAGAGCTCTGTTCGGCCCATCCCCTTCCCTATTGAACGAGGAATTCCTGCATCTTTCCCCCGAAAGGGAACGGGCCCTTCTCGAGCATCTTCTCCAGTTCGTTACGGAGGAGAAGGCGGCCCGTATGCGCGGCGTTCTTCAGGAGCGGACGGAGTGGGTACGGGTCGTGCTCGAAGACATCTTCCAGCCGCACAACGCGAGCGCCTCCGTGCGTTCCTGCGAATGCTTCGGTATCCAGCATATCCATGTCATTGAAAATCGCTACGCATACACCCTGAATCGCGAAGTCGCGATGGGATCCTCCCGCTGGATCGATCTACATCGCCACCGCGATCCCGACACCGACAATTCCGCTGCCTGCCTGAAAGAGTTGCGGGAGGCGGGGTACCGCCTGGTCGCCACCTCCCTGAGCGGGGACGCGGTCCCCTTGTCGGCGGTGCCTCTGGACCGCCCTCTCGCCCTCTGTTTCGGAACGGAGGAGGACGGTCTCGGGGAGGGCCTCCTCGCCTCCGCCGACCTGCACACGCGGATCCCGATGTACGGCTTCACCCAGAGCTACAACCTCTCCGTCAGTGTCGCCCTTGCCCTGCAGGAGATCCGGCGGCGCCTCGATGCTGAGGGCATTGACTTCCGCCTCGGCGCGGACCGTCAACGCTCCGTGCAGCTGGGCTGGCTCCTGCGCTGTGTCCGCAACGGAGAATTGCTTGCGCGCGCCTTCCTCCGCGAAACCTTCCCGGATCAGGCCCCGCCAGCGTGAAATTTGTGGATTGCTCCGCCAGTGCAATCCCTCATTCTGCTCACCGGCATGCCTGAGGAATTCTACATTCGTGCCCCCGAGGAGGAGACGGCACGGGGCCCCTACAATCACGACCAGCTCTCCACGCTGGCCGAGGCGGGAAAGATCCATCCGGATTACTTCTACTTCGATGAAAAAATGGAGAGCTGGGTGCGGATCAAAGCGAACCAAGCTCTCTACGCCCGTGTTTACCCGCAGAAAAAACGCATCGTGCTGCGCCAGAAGGCCGTGGACGACGACGAGGAGGAGGGTCTTGCCACCGAGGAAGATCCCTCTGTCGAAGTGGGAAAGCTTCTCGCGGCCGCCGAGGGAAAAACCGAGGAAACCAGGCATATACGGGTGGCCGCGGCGTGGCGGGAACGCACCGCCGCCCTTGTCACGCCGGTACTGGCCCTCATTCTCCTCGTCAGCGCGATTTCCGTGCTCTACCCCGGCTGGAGTATCCTCCAGCCCATCCTTGAGGAGAAAGAAGGCGCGTGGCTGGGCCTTTTCCGGCAACCGGTCCTTTTTCTCGGGCTGCTCGACGCCGTGCTGGCCATTCTGCTCTTCCTCAACGCCACGGAGATCTTCCCGCTCATCCGCTTCCGGGTCATGATCGGGGCGGGCTTTTTCGGGTTTCTGTACGCGGCCCAATACGCAAACGGGGACCCGCGGGGGTTGTGGATGAGCCTCGCGTCGCTGCTTTTCGCCGGTGGTGTCATGACCTGTACCCTGACGTTGCGTTTCCGTTACTTCCTTTCCGCCGCTGTCGTGGGGGCGGTCGGAGCCGCCGGACTGTTTTTCTTCCGCAATCTCGCCCCACTTTTCATGGGGGGCTGAGCGGACCGCGCCGCACTTGACAGGCGGAGCCGCCCCCCTACGCTCCGCCGCTTAATCTCCCCCCCTTCCCGCCCATGATAACCGCGCTGCAAAACTTTTTCCTCAAGCACAACAAGTGGCTTTTCGGCTCCCTTCTGGTCGTCATCATCGTGACCTTTGTCCTGACGATCGGTCCTCAGAGTTTTTTTGGGGGCAGTTCCGCCCGGCAACGGGAAGCCCTCGAATACTACGGATATGACCTCTCTTCGCAGGCCGACCAGCGCGCCCTTGCCTACGCCGCCGAAGTGAGTGCCATCCTGCATCCGGAGTTGCGTCTCAACCGCCAGCAGCTGATGGACTACGCCTATTTGCGCCTGACCGCCCTCGGTCTTGCCAACCAGCTCGGGATCCCCGCCCCGGAGGAAAAGGAACTGCAGGAATACGTGGAAAGCATTTCCATCTTCCAGGACCGGCAGACCGGAGAATTCTCGGCGGAATCCTACAACCGCATCGTTGAGGCCCTGCAAAACAATGCCCGCTTCGACCGCCGCACCATGGGACGGGTCCTGCGGGAAGATTACCGCATTCGCGAGGTCCGGGAGGCCCTTTCCGGGCCCGATTACACCCTGCCTTTCGCCATCAAGCAGGATTATATCGCCCAGAAAACCGAATACGACCTCGTCCTCGCGCATCTGGACTACGCTTCTTTTTCCCCGCAAATGGAGATTCCCGAGGCGGAGCTGCGGACCTTCTACGAGGAGAATCCTTCCCGCTACGAAATCCCCGAAAAGCTGCCGGTAACGGCGCTCCTCTTCAAGGCGGAAGCCTACACGGACGAGGTGGCCGAACCTTCGGAGCCGGAACTGCGCGCCCTTTTCGCCAGCGACCGCGAAACCTACGAGGCCGAATTCGGGAAGGACGACGAAGAAGCGGCGGAGGATGCGGAAGGACAGGGCGGGGAAGAGCCGGAAGAGGAACCGGTCACCTTCGGAATGGTTGAAGCGGAGGTCCGGAAGGATTGGGTCATGGAGGAAGCCTCCCGCATTGCGGCCCGCAAAGCGGAGCAATTCACCATTCGCCTGTGGAAAGAGCAGATCGACCTCGGCAGCCGTGAATACGATCAGCTTCGGCAAGAATTTGCAGCGCAGACCCGCGAGATCGAACCCTTTGCCCGCGGGAACGCACCTTCCGTCGAGGATGTACC
>JAAAOD010000232.1 GCA_009908535.1 Verrucomicrobiota bacterium | reverse complement strand
TCACGCCGAGGGCTGTCAGCAGCGAACGCATCTTGTGCATACGGAGCTGCTCTCCCGCAATGCGGAAGGCCTCCGTGAATTCGCTGATGCGCTGGCGGAAGGTCATGGTGCGGAATGAACGGCGGCCGCCGTCGCCTCGTCCGATTCGATCCGCCCGTCGCGCAGGCGGATGCAGCGCCTTGCGCGGGCGGCGACGTCGTCCTCGTGCGTGACGACGAGCAGGGTGTGGCCCTGCCGGTGAAGCTCGTCGAAGAGCCCGAGGATTTCCTCGCCGGTATGCGAGTCGAGGTTGCCCGTCGGCTCGTCCGCGAGAAGGATGGAGGGTTGGTTGACGAGGGCCCGGGCGATCGCCACCCGCTGGCGCTGGCCGCCGGACAATTCGTTCGACTGGTGGTCGAGGCGGTCCTGCAGGCCCACGCTCTCGAGGGCCACCCGCGCCCGCTCCATCCGTTCCCGGCGGGAGAGTCCGGAATAGACCAGCGGCAACTCCACGTTGCGGAGAATCGTCGTCCGCGGAAGAAGGTTGAAACTCTGGAAGATGAAACCGATCTCCCGGTTGCGGATGCGGGCCAGTTCATCGTCCTCCATTTCATCCACCGGTTCGCCGGCGAGGAAGTACTTGCCCTCCGTCGGCGTATCAAGGCAGCCGAGAATGTTCATCAGGGTCGACTTCCCGCTTCCGGAAGGACCCATGATGGCGAGGTATTCGTTTTTCGCGACATCGAGGTGAATGCCGCCGAGGGCGACCACCTGCGTGCGCCCAAGGTCGTAGATCTTCTTCAGCTCGCGGATCTGGATAACGGCGTCCATGGTCATTTCCTTCCGGCGGTCAGCCTTCCCCTTCGTCGCGCCAGTCGCCGCCTTGGCCGGATTCCCCGCGTTTTCGTTCACGAATGACGCTGCCGTCCTCCAGTTCGCGGGTGAGGGCCCGGTAGCTCCCGGTGATGACCCGGTCGCCCTCGGCAAGGCCCTCCTTGATCTCGATGAAGTCGCGGTCCGCGATCCCCGTCTCCACCCGCCGCAGTTCCGCTCGCCCGTCCGCCGCCACGAAGACCACGCGGACACGGTCGTCGGATTCGTCGGCCTCGTCGGATTCGTCGGTCTCGTCGGACGCCTCGGACACCTCTGACTCCGGTCGGACGACAACGCTGCCGAGGGGCGCCTTGACGACGCCGGTGACCGTCTCGGTTTCGATATCGGCGGTGGCGGTCATGCCGGGGCGGAGTTGTTTGCCGGGATCGTCCAGCTCGATGGTGACGGCGAAGGTGGTGACCTCTTCGCGGGAGCGCGCATCGGTGGTGAGGGCGGAATTGGCGATTTCGGTGACCGCGCCGGTGAAGGGCTCCTCGGGGAGGGCGTCGATCTCCACCTCGGCCTTGTCGCCCATTTCGACGTGGACGATGTCGGCCTCGCTGACGTCCACCTGAACTTCCATGGCGGTGAGGTCGGCCACGCGCATGATCTCGGTGCCCTCGAACTGGCCGGTGCCGACGACGCGGTCGCCGACCTCGGCGTTCAAGGCGATGACGGTCCCGTTCATGGGGGAAAAGATACTTGCTTTCGCGAGCTTGTCGCGCGCCTCCTTGAGCTGCATTTCCTGGCGCTCGATCTCGTGCTGTCCGGATTCGTAAGCGGCGCGGCGGACTTCAAGGGAGGTTTTCGCGCGGTCGAGTTCCTCCTCGGTGGCGAAGCCTTTCTCGTGCAGCTCACGGATGCGGTCGAGGTCGAGTTCGGCCTGGAGCATTTCGGCCCTTTGTTGCGCGCTGGCCGCCCGCGTGCCGGCGAGCGAGGCCTCCCTCTGCTTGACCTGCGCTTCGAGCGTGTCCGGATTGACCCGTACGAGGAGATCGCCCTTCTCGACGGTGGAGCCGTCCTTCACCGGAAGTTCGATGACTTCGCCCGGGACTTCGGAGGAGATGACGACCTCGGTTTGCGGATGCACCCGCCCGGTGGCCGTGACCACGGAGGTGATGTCACCACTCTCGATGGATTCCACGGAAACCTCGATACCCTCCTCCCCGCCGGTGCGGGTGGCGACAACCATACCGCCGATGACGACGAGGACGACGGCGAGGAGGATCCATTTGCGGGAGGATTTCTTTTTCTTGGCCATGATGGATAAGGTGCAATCAACGGAAGAGGTCTTCCGGGATATTGTAGAGGTCGAGCAATCGCCCGGTGAGTTCATCGATGCGGATCCGGGTGCGGATCTGCTGGAAGCGGGTTTCGAGAAGGCGTTCCCGCGCGAGGTCGAGGTCCTGCTGGGCTTCGAGGACATCGCGGAAGACGGAGAGGCCCTCGGCGTACTTTTCCTGTTCCTGCGCGAAGGCGGCCTCCTGCAGACTGACCGTCAGCTCGGCGGCTTCCCGGCTTTCGGTACGGGCGTTGTAGGAACGCCATGCGGAGCGGAGTTCCCGGAAAAGCTGTTGCTTGAGTTCGAGGAGCCGGAGAGATTCCTGTTCCAGTTCCTTGTCGGCGCTGCGCAGAGCCGCCTTTTCGCCCCGGCGCCCCCACGGCATGGAGAATTCAAAGCCGACGGACCAGGCATATCCCTGTCCTTCGGTCAGGTTGTCAAAGGCGGTTTGGGCATCCTCCTCGTCAAGGCCGAGGTAACCGCCGGTGGCGACCAGATCGAGCTCGGGACGAAGATCGTTGCGCGCGACCGTGCGGTCCAGCCGCCGCTGTTCCAGGACGGCTTCCTGGCGTGCGAGAGAGGGGTCGGCGGCAAGGACGTCGCGCCAGAGGTTGGGGAAGGGACGCAGGTCGCGGACTTCCCCGGGAAGCGCGCGCACCTCGAAAGGAAGTTCCTCGAGCGGGGCCCTGTCGGGGAGCAGACGGCCCATGGAAAGGAGCAACTGGTCGGCGGCCTCCTCGAGGCGTTGCCGGGCCGTAATGATTTCCTCACGACGCTCCGCACGGGCCGCTTCCGCCTGCAGGACCTCGATGCGGGTGGCCCGGCCGACATTGCGCCGTTCCCGCGCCTCCTCCAGCAGGGTTTCCGCCACTTCAAGGCTGGATTGCGTCAGCTCGAGGCCTGCCTGGCGGCGAGCCGTTTCCCAGTAGGCCTCCTCGGTGCGGGCGAGGACAGCGAGAACGGCTTCGCGAAAAGATTGACCGGCCGCTTCCACCCCCGCCCGGGCCCGGGCGATGCCGGCGCGGGTCACTTCGCTTCCCCGTCCCTTCAGCAAGGGCTGGCGGAGGGAGAGGGAGGCGTCCGCGGTCTGGCTGAGGTTGCTCGTGTTGACCCCGGCGTTGCTGGCGTCGCGGCGGTAGTTTCCGCGTGCGGTCACCTGCGCACCGCTGGAGAAGCGGCGACGGGCGCCGATGGTCCAGGAGCGGTTGTCCCGGCTTGTCCCCTGCGTCGCGGAAAAGGTGGTTTGCTGAGAGGTTTCCTCGAGGTTTGCGGAGGCGAACAGCTCCGTGTCGAAAACCGAGGAGGCCTCCTCTACCCCCGACTTCGCGATTTCCGGATCCATGGCGGCCACGCGCAGGCTGAAGTTCGCCTCAAGACTGGACTGGACCGCCTCCGCGAGCTCGAGCATCGGTGCATTCCCGTGCGTGCCCAGAGGCGCTGCGGTGAAGACGACGAGAAGGGCGGTTCTCCGGACGAGGGCACAGGAACGGGGAGACGTTGCTCGGGGATTACTCATAGCGTAAGGCGCTGGCGGGATGAATACGGGCGGCCCGGATTGCCGGGGGCAGAGCCGCCAACAGCGTGATGCTGAAAACAAAGACGAAGGAGAGCAGGTAGGGCATGAAGGCGCTTCCTTCAACTCCATAAAAGAATATGTCCAAGGTTTCCCGCAGACCGGGAAAGAGGGTCAGCGGGGACAGGATCAGGATCGCCGCGAATAGTCCGAGAAAGGTCTGGGAGAAGGCGTGCCGGTAGACGTGGCGGAAAATGGTCAGGCGGGTCGCCCCGATCGCCTGGCGAATCCCGTACTCCATAATCCGCTGGTGTACGGAAAAAGTAATGACGCCGTAGATACCGACGGCGGCAAGGAAGGCGGCGATGGCCCCGAATCCCTTGAATATGGAAATGAAAAAGCGGAACTGGCTGCTCGCCCTCGCAATGATCTCCCGCGGCGTGCCGGTCTCGTAAAGTGGCAGATTGCCGTCGAGGCGCCGGACCTCTTCACGGAGGATGGGAAGGAGGGCCTCCGGCTCCCCGTGGCTGCGCGCGAGAAGGGTCTGGAAGCGGGGGCTTGCTCCCGGCGTCCTCGGCAGGAGGAAGGCCGGCATGTCTTCGTCCGCGGGAAAGAGGCCCGCCTCGTTCATGTGGGGCACCGTTCCGATGACGGTGAGATCGTGGTCGTCCGGCAATCCGGGGTAATCCGGACCGAGTTCCGGACGGAATCGCTTGCCGAGGGGGGAAACCCCGGGCCAGGTTGCTTCGGCAAAGGCCTCGTTGACAAGGGCGACCTCCGGCAGGGGGGCTGCATGGTCCTTCTCATTGAAGGCACGCCCCGAAAGGAGCGGGAGACCCATCGTGGAAAGGAATCCACGGGATACCTGTTGGAATTTTGCGCTGCGGCGTCCCGCGGGCAACGGGGAATTCTCCTCCGGCAGAGAGTAGAGCGCCTCCATGCCCCACAGGAACTGGTACCGGTTGCTGGTGGCGGCTTCGGCGATCTCCGGGCGGGACCGGAGCGCGGCCAGCAGTTCATCCGTGAAGCGGTCCCGTTCCCGGGCGGTCGGATACATGCCTTCGAACAGACCGATCCGGGCGCTGTAGACGCGGTCGACATCGTAATTGTACTCGAGATTGACCCCGTCTTCCACGCTGCGGATGAAGAGAACGACGAGGCTGAGCGCGACGGCCGCAATCGCCACCTGGAAGATGACCAGCGCCCGGCTGAAACGCCCGATGTAGAGCGAGGTCAGGGTCGGGTTATCATCCTTGAGGATCTCGCTTTCCGGCAGGCGGGACGCCCGCCACGCCGGAAATAATCCGGACAGGATTCCGGTCAAAAGGGTCACGGCGATGGTGAGGAGCAGGATCCGGGAATCGATCGTGAAGGAGAGCCAGACCGGGAGCTCCATGGCGTCGCGCGAGGCATTGATCGCGGCGACATTGCTGAAGGCGAGGTAGATGCCGAAGACGGTCCCGAGGGCGGCCAGAAGGAGGCTTTCCGCCAGAAACAGTCCGAGAATGCTTCGCCGCGTCGCCCCGAGGGCCGAACGGATGGCCACCTCCTTCTGACGGCGCACGGAGCGGGCAAGGAGAAGATTGGCCACGTTGGCGCAGCCGATGAGCAGCAGCAGCAGCGTGATGAACAGCATCACCAGGGTCATGGGGAGGGTGCCGGTTCCGATGAACTCGTCGAGAAACGGCTGCACCACGACTTTATGGGGAGTGGCCTCCGGCTCATGGAGTCGCTGCCAATCCTGCGCCAAAGCGGTCAATTCCGCGGCGGCGGCCTCCCGCTGGTCCGGATCCGCCAGACGGCCCAGTACTTCGAGGGAAACCACGCTCTCCCCGGGCGAATGCTGCCTTTTCGGCCTTTCCTGGAGCAGCGGGATCCAAAGGTCCTCGGCGAGGGGGAAGGAGAAGCCCTCCGGCATGATGCCCGCGATGGTCACCGCCCGTCCGTTGAGGACGGCCTCTTTCCCAACAAGGGAGGGATCGCCCCCGAAATCCCGCTTCCATGCCGAGTGGGAAAGCACCGCCACTTGCGGATGATCGGGAAGATCGTCGTCGGAGCGCAGCGCCCGGCCATGAAGGGCCTCCTCCCGGAGAATCTCGAAAATATTTGCGGAGATGAAGGCGCCGTCGTAGCGGCGCACCTTGCCGGCGAGGCTGAGGTTGGCGGTCCCGATATAATACCCGGCGAGCTGGTCAAAGCTCTCCTGGTTTCGCTGCCAGAAAAGGAATTCCCCGATCGGAACCTCGTCGACGAAGAATTCCTCCCCGGGCTGTTCCCGTTGCACATGCATGATCTCCTCCGGCTCGGAAAAGGGAAGGTTCCTGAGGAAAATGGCGTCGATGACGGCGCATTGCGTCGTGACCGCTCCGATCCCAAGACCGAGGGCGACGACCGCGATGAAGGTGAAGCCCGGTGTCTGCAGCAGGCGGCGGGCGGCGAAGCGTGTATAGAAGGCAAGGCGGTCCATGGTCTTTATTCGCTGCGGAGGGCTTCAAAAGGGGAAAGACGCGCGGCCCGGCGTGCCGGCAGGAAGAATGCAAGAAGGGCGGTGCCGACGAGGATGGCCAGCACTCCGAGATAAATGCCCGGTTCCATGGGTCCGATTCCGGAGAGGAAGTCCCCGATCAGACGGCCGACAAGGATAGCGAGACCGGTGCCGATAAGGATTCCCGTTCCCAATTGCAGGAACCCCTGGCGCAGGACGAGCGAAACGATGTTCCATGAGTTCGCGCCAAGGGCCATGCGGATCCCGAACTCGCGCCGCCGCCGGCCCACGCTGAAGACGATCATCCCGTAGACGCCGACCGCGGCAAGAAACAGGGCCATCCCTCCCATTGTGAAAAGAAAGCCCGCGAGAAGTCGGAAAGGGGTCCGTTGTTCCGCGATGAAAGTCTCCATCGTCTTCGTGAAATAAACGGGCAAATGCGGGTCAAGGCGCAGAACGGTCTCCTCGATGGAGGCACTGATCTCATGGGGCGATTGGCCTTCACTCATGCGGACGAACAGGGTCATGAAGGAGGAGGGTTGCTGGGTGTAGGGGACATATACGACGGGTTCCGCCGCCTTCGCCCGGGTGAAGGCGGATACGCGGACCGAGGGAACAATCCCGACGATCCGGTGATCGGGGAATTGCGCGCCGGCGGCATCCCCCGTTTCCGTGAGGATCCCGATGGACTTCCCGAGAATGTCGCCGTTCGGTAAATACATCCGCGCGAAGGTCTCGTTGACAATAGCGACGAGCGGGCCCTCCTCTCCATCGGCGGGGAGAAAGCCGCGCCCCGTCCGCACCGGCATCTCCATACAGGAGAACTGTCCGTTGGCGACGGATTCGACATAGACCCACTCGCGCAGCGGGGAGGCGGGACCGCCCGCCGGTTCCGGCAGAAGAACGGGCTTGCGGACGTTGCCGAATTCCCCGAGCCAGCTGCTGAGCCCGGCGGCCTGTACGCCCGGCAACTGGCGCACCGAATCGAGAAGCTCCCGGAAAAAGGCGTCCCGCTGCGGTTCGTCAGGATAATCCTCCGGGAAAAGCCCCATGCGCATCGTGAGGGTGGCGGCCGGATCATACCCGGGTTCGATACGCGACATCTCGAGAAGGTTGCGGACAACCAGACCCGCGCCGAAGAGCAGGGCGCAGGCAAATGCGATCTGGGTGACGGTGAGCATGCGCGCAAGGCGTCCCATGCGGAAGCCGCTCGCCGCCGGGGACGCCTCTTTCAAAACTTCCTGGAGATTGGCCCTTGAGGCCTGGAGGGCCGGAAAAATCCCGGCGATGAGGGTCGTGAGCAGGACGATAAAGGAGGTGAAAAGGAAGACGCGCCCGTCCAGCTCAAAGGAGATCCAGTAGGGAAGGTCCCAACGCTTGTAGGCTGTCCCGAAATCGACGATCCATGCCGCGAGGAGAAGGCCCCCGACACCGCCGAGGGCGGCGAGGACAAAGCCTTCCGTCAGCAGTTGGCGCAGGATGCGGATCCGCGAAGCCCCGACCGCCGTGCGCACGGCGATCTCCCGGCCTCTGGTCAGGGCGCGCCCGATCATCAGGTTGGCGACATTGGCGCAGGAAATGAGCAGGATGAAAACGACTGCGAGCACCGCGAAGGCAAGGAGCGAGCGGTCCCCGCGGGTAAGATAAACGCGGTCGTAGATCCTTGTTTCCGGATGCAGCCCATCCGCGTCCCGGGGGGATGGGCCTTTCCAGTTGGCGGCGGCCTCCTCCAGTTCAGTGGCAAGGTCCTCGTTGCTGGCATCCGCCGTCTGGAGCCCCAGTGTCGTTACGGGAACCTCCGATGCCGCCGGACCGGCATAGGTGGCCTTGTTCAGCGGAACCCAGACTTCGCTGCGATGGGGAAAGCGGAACTCCGCGGGGAGAATCCCGATCAAGCGGTGGGGCCGGCCGTTCAGGCGGAGGGTGGCCCCGATAGCGGCTGGATCGGCATTGAAACGCTCCCGCCAGATATCCTCGTGGAGAAGAAACACATTTTCCACCGGTTCGCGGGGATGGCGGGGACCAAAGGAACGCCCCTGGATCGCTTCGTAACCGAGGAGCTCCAGAAATCCCGGCGAAATAAAGGCTCCATTGTAGCGCGCCGGTTTTCCATCCCCGCTGATATTGATCGTGCCGTTGTACCAGGTGATAACGGCTTCGAGTGAGGACAAGTCGGCCAATCGCTGCGCCTTGGAAAAAGGAAGGGGAATCGCACTGCCAGGGTTCCCTTTTTCGGTGGTGAGGTAAATTTCCTTGAGCCGGTCCGCATTGGCGAAGGGCGAAGGCTTCAGAAAGAGCCCGTTGACAAAGCTGAAGGCCGTCACCGCCATGCCGAGGCTCAGCGACAGGGCCAGGATCGCCAGCAGCGTCAGACCGGGCCGCTTGTAAAAGACGCGGAAAGCAAAACAGAAATCCCGCAGGAAGGAATCCATGAGGCAGAAGCGGGGCCGTTCAGGCCTCGACGGCGCTGGCGGACGTGAAGCCGGCATCGGTTTCATCGACGATTTTTCCGTCGAACAGATGCACGATGCGGCGCGCGTAATGCGCATAGCGGTCATCGTGGGTGACCATGCAGATGGTGGTGCCCCGTTGATTCACCTCGGTGAGAAGCTCCATGACAACGGCCCCATTGCGGGAGTCGAGGTTGCCGGTCGGTTCGTCGGCCAGAAGAATCCCCGGGTTGCCGGCAAGGGCGCGCGCGACCGCGACCCTCTGCTGCTGCCCGCCGGAGAGCTGGCTGGGAAGGTGTTTGCGCCGGTGCAGCATTTCCACCTTCTCGAGGGCCTCCGTGGCCAGTTCCCGCCGACTGGCCGCTTTCAGGCCACGATAAGCAAGGGGAAGTTCGACATTTTCAAGGACCGTTAAATCCCCGATCAGATTGAAGCTCTGGAAGATAAAACCGATCTCACGGTTGCGGATGCGCGCCCGTTCCTCCATGCCAAGGTCGGCGACATCCCGGTTTCTGAGAAGGTAGCTCCCGTCGCTGGGTGCCTCGAGAAGACCGAGAATGGAAAGCAATGTCGATTTTCCACAGCCGGAAGGCCCGGAGACAGAGACAAAGTCGCCGTTACCGATCGTCAGGTGGATCCCGGCAAGGGCGTGGGTTTCAATTTCGTCTGTTAAAAATACCTTGGTGATACCCTCCAGCCGGAGAAGGGACTCTTGCTCGTTCATGCGGAAACGCTCCTCTTCATCTTATTTGTACGTGGACGGAAACGGGATCTT
>JAAAOD010000112.1 GCA_009908535.1 Verrucomicrobiota bacterium | reverse complement strand
TAAGCCTTTCAAACTCGAGGAAGTGAAAGAAGCCCTTTCCGAAATCGGCGTGGAAGGAATGACCGTGACGGAAGTCAAAGGCTTCGGGCGCCAGAAGGGCCATACGGAGATCTACCGTGGAAGTGAATACACGGTCGATTTTCTCCCGAAGGTCATGGTGGACGTCGCGGTCTCCGAGGATCTCGTCGGCAAGACCGTGGAAGCGATCAAGTCGGCCGCCAAAACCGGGAAAATCGGGGACGGCAAGATTTTCGTCCTCCCGGTGGAGGAAGCAGTGCGCATCCGCACGGACGAAACCGGCGAAGGCGCTATCTAAGACCGCCGTTTCCGCAACCGCCGTATTTACCTGCAACAGCCCTTCCGGTTCCGGCCGGAAGGGCTTTTCTTTTTGACTAAGGAGTGGGCTCCCGCTGCTAATGATCGTTTTGCACGAGAGGAATTTCTTTACCCGGAGAACACGATGACGACCCTTGCCAAGGCCTATGACGCGAAGGCGGTGGAAGACCGCTGGTACGACTGCTGGGAGGAGAACGGCGCCTTTCGCGGCGAAGTCGATGAAGCGACGGAACCGTACTGCATCATGATCCCGCCCCCGAACGTGACGGGCATGCTGCACATGGGTCACATCCTGAACAACACCCTGCAGGATATCTTCATCCGCCGGGCCCGGCTCGAGGGCAAGGCCGCCCTCTGGTTTCCGGGAACCGACCACGCGGGGATCGCGACGCAGACGCGCGTGGAGCGGCGCTTGCGCGAACAGGGCCGGCACCGCCGCGATCTGGGGCGGGAGGCCTTTGTCGAGGAAGTCTGGAAATGGCGCGAGGAACACGGCGGCATCATCCTGCGGCAGCTGCGCAAACTGGGGGCCAGCTGCGATTGGAGCCGGACCCGTTTCACCCTCGATGATGATTACTCCCGCGCGGTCCTCACCGCCTTTACGGAACTGCACAAGCGCGGCTACATCTACCGCGGCCTGCGGATGAGCAACTGGTGTCCGGTCAGCCAGACCGCGCTCAGCAACGAGGAAGTGGTGATGAAGCCGCAGAAGGGTTTTCTTTACAAGATGCGCTACGAGCTGGTGGAGGAACCGGGCCGCTACCTTGAGATTTCCACTACACGTCCGGAAACCCTCATGGGCGACGTCGCGGTGGCGGTCCATCCGGAAGACGACCGCTACCGCGAGCTCGTCGGCAAAAACGTCTGGCGTCCCTTCCCGAAGGAGGAGATTCCCATCATTGCCGACGAGGCGGTGGACCGGGAATTCGGTACCGGCTGCCTGAAAGTGACTCCCGCGCACGACGAGACGGACTTCGCCATCGGTCAGCGTCATCAGCTCCCGATTGTCGATGTCTTTCATCCGGACGGCACTCTCAACGAAAAGGCCGGGGACCCCTTCGTCGGCATGGATCGCGAGGAAGCCCGGAAGGTGGCGGCAAGAAAGCTGGAAGAGCAGGGAAATCTCATCGAAACCGAACCCTATGAGAACACCGTCGGTTTTTCCGAGCGCGCCGACGTGCCCATCGAGCCGCGGCTGACCATGCAGTGGTGGTTGCGCTACCCGAAAGTGGAGGAGGCGACACGGGCGGTCGAGGAAGGTCATCTTCGCTTTCATCCCCGGCGCTGGGAAAAAACCTATGCGCACTGGCTGGAAACGATGCGCCGCGACAATATCGACTGGTGCATCAGCCGCCAGCTCTGGTGGGGCCATCGCATCCCGGTCTGGTACAAGAAGGGAATTCCCGGGGAAGAACTGGATTTTGAGAATCCCGATCATGTCCACGTTTCGGTGGACGGCCCGCCCGATCCGGAGAACTGGGAACAGGACGAGGACGTTCTCGACACATGGGCCTCGAGCTGGCTGTGGCCCTTCGCAAACTTCGGCTGGCCGGATGCGCAGGGGAAAGCCGCGAAGGAACTCGCCTACTTTTACCCGACCCAGACCCTCGTCACCGGGTTTGATATCATCTTCCTCTGGGTGGCCCGCATGGTCATGGCCGGACTGGAGTTCATGGGTGACACGAAAGAGCACCTCGATTCCGACGAAATCGCCCGGCGCATTCCCTTCCGGGATGTCTACATCACCGGGCTGATCCGCGACGCCAAAGGGCGCAAGATGTCCAAGAGCCTCGGCAACTCTCCGGATCCTCTCGACCTGATCGACCGCTTCGGTGCCGACGGCCTGCGCTTCGGCATCGTCAATATCGCCCCCAGCGGCCAGGATATTCTTTTCAGTGAGGATCGCATCGAGCTCGGGCGGAACTTCTGTAACAAGCTCTGGAACGCTGCCCGTTTCCGGCAGATGGCCGGCGAGACCGGAAAGGAAGGCAGCCCGGAAGCCATCCTCGAGCGCATTCCGGATCCGGCCCGGCTCACCCCCTACGACCACTGGATCCTCGGACGTCTCGTTGAAGCGACGGAGGAGGTGGAACGCCGGTTCGCCCGCTTTGAAATGCATGGCTACCCCCATGTTCTCTACGAATTTTTCTGGAGTGACTATTGCGACTGGTACGTCGAAGTCTCGAAAGAGCGGCTGCGTGACCCCGCCGAAGCGGCCCCGGCCAAAGCGGTACAGGACTTTGTTCTGCGGCAGGTGCTGTTGCTGCTGCATCCGCTCACTCCCTTCATCACCGAGGAGTTGTGGCAGAGCCTCGGCTTCGTTTCCGGAAGGGAGCAGTTCCTCCAGGATGCCCGCCTTCCGACCGCCGGCGAGTTGCGGACGCTGCTTGCCGAGCGGCTGGGGGGTTTGTCCGAAGAGGCTTCCTCCGAGATGGAGGGAGTGAAGGAACTGATCACCCGGGCAAGGGCGTTGAAGGCGGAATACAACGTCGCCAACCGCCGGGATGTGCGTCTTTTCATTCTTCCTGAAACACAGGCCGTCCCTCTCCTTGAGCGCCATCGCGAAACCATCCATTCCCTCGCTCAGCTCCAGGCAATGGAGCCGGTCCCTCAGCGGCCCGAGGGGATGCCCGCCGGGGTGACTTCCCTGGGTACACTCTTTCTTGACCTTGCCCATTCCATTGATGTGGCGGCGGAAAAGGCACGCCTTGAGAAGGAGCTGGGCAAACTGGAAAAGGGCATCCGCGCGGGGGAGGCGAAACTGCAGAATGAAAGGTTCCTCGCCAACGCCCCCGCCGACGTGGTCGAGGGGGCGAAAGAGCAGCTCGGCAGAACAAAGGCCCGGGAAGAGGAACTTCGTCACCTGTTGCGGGGGCTTGACAAGCTGACCTGAGGGGGCGCGGCAGCAGCTGCCTCGAAAAAAACACAAAAATAGGAATAATCTGCCCTTTACGTGGTCATAAGGTTGGCTATGCTATGGTTTGTAGCCTGATAAACTAACCTTAACTTATTGAAATCATGACAAAACGCCTCCTCTCCGCCGTCGCCATTCTCGCCATTTCCACCACCGCCGGTTGGGCGGGTGCCGGATGCTGCCCGGGTGCCGCCAAAACCGAAGCCAAGCAGGCCAAGCTTGAAAAAGCAGAAGCCAACGTTGAACAGGTCGCCATGAAGGGCGCCTCCTGCTCCACCGCCAAGGCGACCAAGGCCAAAATGGCCAAAGCCGGATCCAGCTGCGACTACTCGGCCAAGAGCGCCAAAATGGCCAAAGCCGGATCCAGCTGTGGTGCTTCCGTTGAAACGGCCAAGATGGCCATGGCCGATTGCTGCTCCGGCACCAAAGCAAAGACCGCCAAGGCAGACAAGCAGGCAAAATCCGGTGAGTGCACCAACAAAGAGTGCCCGACGAAGATTGCTCAAGCGGAGAGCTCTGACGAGGAAGCAACCGCTGGCTGAAGCCTTCCCTTTCTTTTTTACCTTAAACCTCCAGTGGTTGCCACTGGAGGTTTTTTTTATTGCCGCTAGACATTTAATCATCGGTGGTGGGCGGGATGAGCCCCCGCGGCAGACTGGACGCGCATGTACATGGATATCCGCCGGTTGTGGCGCGGGATCCGCTGGACTGGGCGAGGCGCCGGGGCGAGCAGCACTGGGGGCGTCTGGTAACGCAGGGTCCGCAGGGCTGGGCGGATGCGCAGGACATGGTGGCGGCAATGGATCGCCTTGGCGTGGAGAAGGTATGGTTGCAGGGATGGTACTGGGAGCGTGCGGAAGCGGCGCGCGAACAGAACGAATGGTATGCTGAATGGCTTGCCCGGTACCCCGGGCGGTTCCTTGCCAGTTGCGCACTTCATCCGGATATGGGGGATCCGGTGAGTATTCTGGAAGATGCCCGCGAGTGGGGAGCCTGCGGGGTCGGCGAGCTTCTTCCGCAGGTCCAGAGTCCACGCGGCTGGCAGGATCCCTTCTGGCAGGAAGTGCTTGCCTGGACGGAACGGGAGGGCTGGCCGGTTTTGCTGCATGTTACCGAGGCTGCGGGGCATGTGTATCCCGGACGGGTGGAAACCCCGCTCATGGACCTCGTCGCCCTTTTCGAGACCTGGTCCGATCAGCGCTGGATTTGCGCCCACTGGGGCGGGGGCCTGCCGTTTTATTCGCTGAACCGAAGGGTTCGAAAGGCCCTGCAAAATGTCTGGGTCGATACGGCGGCGGGGCCTTTGCTGTATCATCCCTCCGTCTGGAAAATAGTCCGCGATTTGCTGGGTGCGGAGAAAATTTTCGCCGCCTCCGATTTCCCCCTCCGCTTGCAGCCTTCGCGACCGGCGGAAGAGGGCTGGCGGAGCCTCTGGCGGCAATTGGACGAGGCCCCGCTCTCCGGCGACGAGAGGGAGGCCATTGCCGGAGGAAATCTCCGGGATTTCCTTGGACTCCGGGACTAGAAGTTCTTGCATGAAGGCCATGAGAAAGCCCGCCGTGGTCGTTCCCGCGCGCCTTGGTTCCCAGCGCTTCCCGAGAAAGCTGCTGTATCCTGTGCAGGGCGAGCCGCTGATCCTCTGCACAGCCCGCAACCTGTCCCGGGCGGTGCCGGACTGGCCGCTCTACTTCGCCGTTGGCGAGGAGGAATTGGCGGATGTCCTCCGCAAGGCGGGTTACGAGGTCCTGCTCACGGATCCGCACCTGCCCAGTGGAACCGATCGCCTCGCCGCCGCGAACAAAGTGATCGGCGCGGACTGGGTCATCAATGCCCAGGCTGACGAGCCGCTGCTGCAGGAGAGTCACCTGCGCCAGCTTTGGCAGCTGCTCCAGCAGGGCGCGGAGATGGCCACCCTCGCCAGCCGCTTCCAATCCCTCGGGGAGTTCCGCGATCCGAACAAGGTCAAGGTGGTCCTCGCCGCCGGAGAGAGGAAAGGACAGGGTGCGGATCCGGACACTGGCAGGGCCCTTTACTTTTCACGCGCACCCATCCCCTTCTTCCGCGACAAGACAGAGACGCTGCCCCCACTGGCCTTCTGGCACCTTGGTCTTTATGGCTATGCCGCCGGGCTCTTGGACGCCTTTCCCGGGTGGCCCAAGGGTCGCCTCGAGGAACTCGAACGCCTGGAACAATTGCGGGTCCTCGAAAACGGGCGCGAGATTCTGGTCGGGATTACCCGGCACCGCACCGTCGGCGTCGATGTCATGGACGATCTTCCGGCGCTGGAACAGGCGATGGCGGCAACTGGTCGAGATGAGCAAGGGACATAACCAGAAGATCCCCTACGACACACTTGGACTCGATGGGGTTGGGCAATGGCCGGTCGTGATGGATGCAATAGTGGTTGCGGCGGCCTTCGCGAACCCGGGAGAGGGCGCCAACCTCCTCGAGATCGGAGACGATGTTCTGGACCGCCCGTTCCGTGATCCCGATGTGGGCCGCGCATTCGCGCAGGCGAAGGTCCGGATTTTCATGAAGGAGCATCAGGACATGCGTGTGATGGGTCAGGAAGGTCCATGTCGGGTGGCGGCGGCCGGCCTGTGATTCCTCCTCCATGGCGGAAAAGAAGACCGAAAGGGAAGGAACGTCAACCGAAGACACGAATTGAGTTTCGTAAATTAAACATCGCCTTTCTTTTAAAGGAGGGCCTGGAGGGCGCGGAGCTGGTTTGCGGAGAGCAAGCCAGCGGCAAAGGCACGTTCCCATTCCCCGGAGAGGAGAACGGGCAGGACGGGAAGGTGGAAGCGTGCGGCAACGAGGAGGGTGGCGGCGTTTTCCTCGATGGGAAAAGCGGGTTCCTCGACGCCCTCGATCCCCAGGTTCAGGTGTAACGGCGGCAGGGTGGAGAAGTCGCGTTTTTCCGGCATGGGGGAAACGGGGGACAGATCGGAGCTGTCCGGGGGCTCGGCCCATGCCTCAAGGAAGCGGAAAACCAGATCGGTGGGGAGGAGGAGAACGCCGTGGGCATCGGGGAGGCATTCCGAAGACAGAAGACGGGGAAGGAGTGGCGGCAGTGCCATTCCAGAAAACAAGGAACGCTGTCCTGCCTTTTCAAAAGGAAAACCCGGCAGGAATTGAGCGAAGGAAGCGATTGACACGGGAAAGGAACAAATCCGGGGACCTGGAGGGCGCTTCCGGCAAGCTGGCGGCGAAGACGCTTGACAGCGGGAAGTGCGCGTTCTTTCTTGCCCGTTTTTCCCTTCAGCGAGAAAGCGACGAAAGAGATGGCAGTAAAAATCAGATTGCAGCGTGGCGGGGCGAAGCATGCGCCTCATTACCGGGTTGTGGTAGCGGACGGACGTGCACGGCGGGATGGCCGTTGTGTGGAGCGGATCGGAACCTATGACCCACGGAACAAAGCAGAGGAAGAGCAGGTGAACCTGCGGATGGACCGGGTCGATTACTGGCTTGGCGTGGGCGCCCAGCCCTCGGACACCGTCCGCGCCCTCATCAAGCGGGAACGCCGCAAACAACCCGCGGTTGCGGCCGCGGAAACTGCCGAGGCCCCCGCAGGCGCGAACACGGACGAATCCTGAGGAAAACCGATGAATTTTTTAAGCCCGTCCAGCCGGTCCGCCGGGGGCGGGCTTTTTCGTAAGGAGGAGAAGAAGGCCGGTGCGCATCGACATTATCACTCTGTTTCCGCGAATGCTGGAGGGCTTCCTGGAGGAGAGCATGCTGGGCCGGGCGGTGGACCGAAAGCTCGTGGAAATCCAGATCACCGACCTTCGCCGCTTCGGGGTGGGCAGGTGGCGGATTACGGACGACCGCCCCTTTGGCGGCGGCGCGGGCATGCTCCTGAAGCCGGAACCGCTTGCGGCGGCCATCGATTCGGTCAGGAGCGAGGAAAGCCTCTGCCTTTACCTGACCCCGGACGGGGAGCCTTTTCGCCAGCAGCGGGCCGTCTCCCTGTCGGGGGAGACCCACCTCATCATGGTGAGCGGTCACTACGAGGGCATCGACCAGCGCATTCGTGACAGCCGCGTCGATCTGGAGCTGAGCATCGGGGACTATGTCCTCACCAACGGGACCCTTCCCGCGGCGGTGGTGACGGACGCCGTTGTGAGGCAGATTCCGGGGGTGTTGGGGGAGGAAAAGTCCTTGACGCAGGATAGTTTCCACAACAGCTTACTCGGCTTTCCTCAGTATACGCGACCCGAGGAATTTGAGGGGAAGCGGGTGCCCGAGGTCCTTTTATCCGGCCATCATGGCGAGATCGAACGCTGGCGCAACACGCAGGCGTTGGAGAAAACCAGGGAACGGCGACCAGATTTACTTTAGAACAGGAAATGGAACAATGAACGCGGTTATTAAAGAAATCACGCAAGAGCAGATCAAACCGGACCGTTCGGCCTTTAAAGTCGGGGACGGGGTCAAGGTACACACGCGAGTACGCGAAGGAAACAAGGAACGGATCCAGATTTTTTCCGGAATCGTCATCGCCCGCAAAGGTAGCGGAATTCACGAAACCTTCACGGTCCGGCGGATCAGTTTCGGGGAGGGCGTGGAACGGGTTTTTCCCGTGCATAGCCCGAGCATTGAAAAGATTGAGGTCGACCGCGAATCCGTGCGCATGCGCGCGCGCATGTACTACCTCCGCGAGCGCATCGGCAAGGCCGCCAACAAAGTGAAGGAAAAGCGCGTCTTCGAGTCCCAGAAGCACTAGTCGGTCCCTTTGTGTCCCGCCTCCTCCTTTTTGCCGGCAGTCGGTTCCCGACCTACTGCCGGCTTTTTGTTGCTGGTTTCACAGGCGCGGTTATGGTGGTGGAATGCGGCGTATACTGAAGTTTCTCTTCAATCTTGTTCTCGCCTTCCTTGCGGTGGGAATCACTTTCGTGGTGATTTTCTTTTTCAATGCCGGTTGGCAGCAGTCCATGGTGGAACGGCTGATGGCGGCGGATCCCCAGCGGCAGTGGCAGGTGGAGTCAGTCCGCCTCGGTCCCACGGAAGTCAGCTTCGGGGGACTGTTCGTTCTCGACAGCGCAGTGGGCGCCGAGGTGGATACCGTTCTGCTGAAGGGGCCTTTCTGGAGCAGTCCCCTGCGGCAGGAAGTAAAGGTAAGCAGTGGCCTGCTCAGCGGCCTCTTTCTCGATTTGAGCGAAGTGAAAATCGGCGACCTGACTTCACGTGACTGGCAGGAATTCGTCCAACGCGTGGCGAAGGACGAGGCCTTCTGGGAAGAGCGGGTCGGCCTTGTCTTGAGCAAGCTCGCGGTTGGCGGTTGGGAGATCCGGCTGGAGGATGTGGAGATCCGGGGTGAAACCCTTCTCCCGGGTGGGATGATGGTTCCCCTCGAATGGCGAATCATCGAGGCTGGCAGCGCGGAGGACGCTGTCATCGACCTCGAGCCCCTCGCTGGAGAGGAAGTCGATAAGGAGCAACTGCTGTAATCCCGCTTTCAAGAAATGAATCGCAGGGAGGGTCTCTCCTCTCACGCTATTCACCAGGAGCCTACCCGTTTTAAAGAAACCTGATTCGACTGGTATAAACCTTTTTCCCCGTCATGACCGGACCGGCATCTATTTACGACGAGCTGCTCCTGCGGCATCACCGCGACCCGTGCGGCTACGGAATACCCGATACCTGCACCCACTTTGCCAACGGTCGCAATCCCCGTTGCGGTGACGAAGTGACAGTGGCCCTGCGGATTGAGGAGGAGCGGATCGTCGAAGCCGCATTCGAGGCGCAGGCCTGCGCGGTCACCCGATCCTCCTCTTCGCTCATGGTACAGTGTATTCGCAATATCCCGGTTACGGAGGCAAGGGAGACGGCGCGGGCCATCGAGGCGCTTTTTAATTCCACCGGCGAGGTCTCCGCGGATTTCCTCAAGGGCGAGATGATTGCCTTCAATCGGCTGCGCGATCATTCCGGGCGGAAAGACTGCGTCCTTCTGCCGTGGCGAGGCTTGCTCAATGCCCTGCCGGAGAGGTGAGGAAAATTACTCCTCTTCCTTCTGCTGGCGGTGGGCCTGGATGTTCAGTTCAATGTCGACATTCTTGCCCACAGCGGGGGTGCCATAGCCCATGCCCCATTCCGTGCGGTCGATGGTGGCAGTGCCTTCCCAGCC
>JAAAOD010000095.1 GCA_009908535.1 Verrucomicrobiota bacterium | reverse complement strand
GGCGGGATCCTCGGAGAGAAAGCCGTACCCCGGGTGGATGGCATCGACATCGGCGATTTCGGCCGCGGCAATGATGCGTTCCGCACGCAGGTACGATTCCGCGCTGGGGGCGGGACCGATGCAGATGGCCCCGTCGGCCAGCTGGACGTGAAGGGACTGCTCGTCGGCCTCGGAATAGACGGCGATGGTTTCGACACCCAGCTCGCGGCAGGCGCGGATGATGCGCAGGGCGATTTCGCCCCGGTTGGCGATGAGGATCTTCTTGAACATGGCGGATCCGCGGAGCTTAGCGGAGGCGGAACAATGGCTGGCCGTATTCGACACTGTCCCCGTTCCCGACGAGGACCTCGGCGATCGTGCCCTTCTCTTCCGCTTTGATTTCGTTCATCACCTTCATTGCCTCGAGGATGCAGACGACGGTGTCCTCGGTGACGGCGTCGCCCGGCTTGACGAACGGCGGGCTTTCCGGGGAGGGAGCGGCGTAGAAGGTTCCCACCATGGGCGAGGTGACCAGCTTGCCTTCCTCCGCCGCCTTGCTTTCCGGCGGAGCGGTCCCGGAAGCGGACGGCGCCGTTGGCGGAGGCGCTGCGACCGGGGGCGCCTGCGCCGGGGCAGGGGCTGAATATTGCCGCTGCAGGCGCAGTTTGAAATCCTCCTCCTCGAGCTGGAACTCGCTGAGGTCCGCGCGTTTCATGATGTCGACGATTTGTCTGATCTTTTTGATGTCCAAAGCGTTTATCCTCCTTCTGTTCGGAAATTTGCGGAATTGTGCAGGGAAAGCGAGTTCTCCTGCAAATGAAAAGCGAGATCCGCTTCCCGGCTGTCCGCTACTGGGAAAAAATGCGGTCCCGCAGCCAGCGCAGCGGCTCGAGCTGGAGGTTCCAGGCGGGATCGGCAAGGGAACCGGTCACCGTGAAGGCGAGGCGGGTGCTGACGGGGGCGAGGAAGCGCTGGACGAGTCCCTCGAACAAAAGGGCGGTTCCATTGATGTTCAGGGTGCGGGTATCGAGATCCGCGCCGCCGTCCATCCGCAGGTGCAGAACCGGGCCGCTGACGACGAAGTGATCAAAGGCAAGGAGCGGTTCCTCCCATCGCCAGTCCACGGCGGCGGTCTTGAGGTCGAGGCTGCTGAACCCGAGACCGAGTTGCTGCAGCAGGGCGGAAAAGCCTCCGAAAAGGTGGATGCTCCCGATGGCGGCCTCCCGCACATGGAGCCATCCGTCCCCGGTTGAGGGGCCGAAGGTGGGGAATTCGAGGCGGAAACCGGCGTCGAGGCGCCCGCCCTGGTCGGTTGCGAAGAGGTGATCAGCGTCGAGGTCCCAGTGCGGAAAAAACGCGTCCAGTTGCCCGAGGACACCGGGAAGATCGGCGTCGAGCAGCTGCAGGTCGAGATGCCGTGGTCGCAGTCCGCCGGATGCGGGCTGCCTCTCGAAGGAGAGGTCGCCGGTCAAGACGCCTTCCGAGATCCGGGCGGAAAGGTTTTCCACGAGCAGAAGGGGTCCCTTTGCGCGGACCTCGTAACCGGTGTGGGTAAAGGAGAAGGCACTCACCTCGAAGGTACCCTTGGGGGCTTTCACGGTGAGCCGCAGTTCCGGCCACGGTTCGACGTCTTCCCCGGCCGCTTTAGACGGGCGCCAGAGCCAGCCGGAAACGGTAAGGCGGGGTGGATGTTCGAAGCGGCAGGCGGAAAGCCCGTCGATTCCGCTGAGACGCACCACGCGCGGAAAAGGCACGTCGCTGTCCAGGCGCAGGAACATGGGCCTTCTCCGGTCATGCGGGTTGTGGATCCGCCAGGCCAGTTCCCCGGAAACCCCGCCCTCCGGGAAGCGGCCTTCCATTTCGTGGAGGTAGGTCCATCGGGCATTGCTGCGAATGCCGAGCCGTAGTTCCGGGACCTGAACGCCGCGGTAGCTCGCGTTGCGGCCGACGACGGCCACACTGCTACGGATGGAACGGGCCGCTCGCGGATCCCCCCACACCATGACACGGGCGTCGGCGGGGTTGGGCGTCTCGATGGAAGTGAAGATCTGCCGCCACCAATCGCCGAGGACGGGATCGAGGGAGGCCGGAAAAAGCCGCCCGTTGGCGCGCAGCGAGAAATGCGGGTTGTCGAGGTCGTACGCAAAGGCGCCTTCGCCCCTTTCTCCCGATGGGCGGGTGAAGTGGATGGCGGGCAGGGAGAGCTTTTCGGGAGTCAGGCGAAGGCTTCCGCCAAGGTTTGTGCTGGCCAGTACATCCGAACGCAACCCGTCAATGCGGACGTCCCCCTCCAGTGCCCGCCGCACGGGGAAGGCGCGACCGCTGAAGGCCAAGCGGTCCGCGGTCCCCTGCCGCAGGAATTCCGGAAAAATGGGGAGGCCGAGGAGGTGCGCCGGCACCTTGCCGGATAGACCGAGGCGGAGGGAAAGTTTCTTCGGGAGGAGGGAGACGGGAAAGGCGCCCTCGCCGGACAGGCTTCGCAGCAGTTCCTGCGGTTCGGGCCGCCAGGTCGTTGAAAAGAAGAGGCCGGGGCTCCCGCCGCGCACGGCAAGGACCGGGGCGGCGTCCGCCGGCATGACGGTTGCGCCGAGGACCGGAAATGCATCCCACGCACGCCCCTTTCCACGCAGTTGCAGATGCAGCCGCTGCGGAATCCGGACCCCGGAATCCAGGGAAGTGGACGCGCCCTCGCTCCCGAGCAGGAAGCGGACCTTGCGGGGCCGGGGGAGCCCCTGCGTCCATGCGGGCAGGGGTGGGTCGATTTCCGCCGTTCCGCTGCCCTCCACTTTGCTCACGGCGATCCGTCCGTCCGCGAGCATCAGGGTTCCGCGAAGAAGAAGATGGGACAATCGTGCCCCCGGAACGTCCACGGAACGAAGCGAGGAACGGATCGCGAACAACTGCCCCTCCGCCGCCGTTTCCCAGCGAACCTCGACATGCGCCTCCCTCTCCGTCGGGAGGGTGTAGATGGTCCGCCACAAGGTCGCGACGATGCGGGGCAGGTTCTCCGAGAAGGCCCCGGGAGCGTCTCCGCTTCCGGCCGGGAGCGTGCCTTCGCCCTCGAGGGAAACGAGGAGGGCACCGGTTTCTGCGTAGAAATCCTCCACTCGCAGCTGGCTTTCTCCCGAAAAGGAAAGGCGGCCGTGGTGGAGGCGGACAGGGTCCTCAGGGAGACCGGAGGGGGAAAGGGCCGGAGGCGGAAACAGGCGCCCCTCCTGAACCGTGACGGCGCGCAGGGCTGTGCGGTCGGGAAGGAGATAGCGGGGAAGGGAAAACTGCAGATGGAAGGACCGGGCCGTGAAAAGGGGGGACGTCTCTCCCTGCCGGCGCAGTTCGAGGTTCTCCAGCAAAAGACCGCCCCGAAGATCGAAGTGGGCCCGTGACCAGGAGAGGCGCAGTTCCTCCGGGACCACTTGCCGGACGCCGGCGCGCAGGGCTTCGTCCGGAAGCGGGACCACCCGCTGCAGCTGGTTGAGAATCACGAGGGCCACCTGGATACAGGCGAGAACGGCAAGAAGCAGGTTCAGGCCGTGACAACCGCCACGGGCACATTTCCGGATGAAACCGCCGATGGAGAACCGGGAGCGCACCATGCACGCCTCAGCTGTCGGGTTCGGGTTCTTCGCCGGGGTCATTCCCGGGAGCCGGGGGCGGCTCTTTGGGGAACCTGGCCATCAAGGGGGTCAGGACCCGGACCATTTCCGGGGGCACGATGCCCACTTTCCCGCCTTCCGGATCGCCGATGTATTGCATCCCGCCACCGAGCGGCTCGGTCAGAAGGAAGGCCCGCGTGGCCGCATCCCCGGTTTCATTGGCCTCAGCCGTCGTCACCTCGAAACGGAACTCCCATGGAATCCGCCGCTCCCCGTCGAGTCGCAAAGGGTCGGTGAAGGGAACGGAGAGATAGCGCTCCACGACCAGTTTCTCCGCCCAGCCATGCAGTTGATTCCGTAGGGTCTCCTGTTCACCCGCTTCGTGAAGCAGGTCGATCCCGGCAACACTGCGGATCAATGCAACCTCCCGGACGGATTCGCCCGGGGAAGGCCGCCAGAAGCTCCGGTCGCGATAGTGCAGAGGATCGAGGGGGAAACTTGCGAGAATCTGCGGGCGGACCAGAAAAACGGATCCGGAAGTGCTCGTGCTGGCGTAGAGGAGCGTTTCCTCGGGGTGAACGCCGCCCACCAGCAGGGCCACGTCCTCCTTTTCGGGGCGGCGGAAGAGGATGCGCCGCTGCGGATCCTCGAGTCCGAAGCGCTGCAGGTCGCCTTCCGAAGGTGCGTCCGTGACGAAGCGAACGGCTTCCATGCGAGCGATGAGGCTTTTTAGTTCGGAGAGAACCTCGTCCTCCGCGGGCAGGGTCTGGAGGTTGCCCTCCTCGGTGGTGTAGAGAACCTGCCATTCCCCGCTCTCCAGTTGCTGCAGGGTCAGGGTCCGTTCGTTCATACGCACCTCAAGACTGTTCCACTGATCCCGGAGGGAGAGGAGAAAGCGCTTTTCGCGGAGGTTTTCCTGGGCCCGCCGAAGCTGGGAGACGAGGGCTTCGCTGATTTCGAAGGCGGCAGGGTAGTCCTCGCGGGAGGCGTAGAAGCGCGCTTTCTCGCCCCCGGTCGAGGAAATGACGAGGGTTTCGCGGCGGCTCAGGCCTTCGAGGGTCAGGCGGAGGCTGTTTCCGGCAAAGCCGACCGGAGCTTCCTGCGCGGTGAGCAGCTTTCCGGTCTCGAGGCTCTGCCACTGGTCGAGCAGAGAACGCACTCGTTCGTCATCGGCCCGGGTTTCCATCGGCGAGACGAATTCCCAGCCATTCTCCGAGCGCACGAGGCGGATGCGGACCGTGCCCGTCATCTGGTCCTGGATCTGAAGCGCGTTCGTTTCCTCGAAAGAGAGGGAGAATACCCGTGGATCGTAGAAGGATTCAGGATCGCGGCGGAGGGCGTCGAGCAGGTCCCGGGGAACGACCTGCACGGTTTCCCCGTCGTGGGATAGAATGTAGAGGCGCGCCCCGATTTCCGTGGGGTCGCCGAGGCGCAGAACCTGCTCCCGGTCCCCGCTTCCCAGCCGCAGGGTCAGGGCTGGATCCTCCAGACCGTAATCGGCAAGCTGGCGTCCGGTGTCCCCAAGCGAGGAGATCGGAAAGCGGGACTCCCAGCGCAGCCGCTTCAGCTGGAACAGCAACTGCTCCACGGCGTAGCTGTTGGCGGGCCACCGCAGTGGCTGCAGCACTTCCCAGCCCTCACCTTCTTTCCGCAGTTCCCAGAAGCTCTCCAGCGCGGTGCTTTCCACGGAAAAATGATCGATGCGCGAGGAAAACCCGGGGGCGAGGATCAGGCGGGCCTCATCCCGCAGGCGGTCCTGCGTGCTTCCCGCCTTGTGGAGGTACAGCAGGTAGCCGAAAAGCGCCCCGTTGAGGACGATCAGGAGGATGGTGAGTTTGAAACGCATGGGATCAGGTCAGGTGCGACGAACAAGAAAGACGAGAAAGCCGAGGAGGGCGACCGTCCCGGGAACGGTCAGGTAGAAAAGGCCGATGCGCTGCAGTTCCTCCCGGCTGGCGGTGAGGCGGTAGGTCTCGACCGGGCGCGGCGGAATGGCAAGGTAGCGATCGCGTTCGAGAAGCCAGTTCAGGCAGTTGAAGAAAAGGGCGGTGTTGCCGAGGGAACTGACATGCTGGTTGGAAAAGATGCGGGGGGCGCCGAGGACGATCACCCGGCCGCCGGGAACCTTGATGCCGAGGCGGGTCGAGGCTCCGCGCGTACCTGCGGCAGCAACACTGACCGGGCCGCGCAGGTCTGTATCCGGGTCAAAACGCCGTTCCCCCCGCGGCGCCTCGACCGGCTCGCTCCAGCTTTCGTCGGAGGTCGCGAAGAGGGCGCTGACGGACAGCCGCTCATCCGGCGGGCGCGGTTCCACCGGGATGACCGGCCGGCCCGCTTCCGCGCGCAGGAAGGTCTGGTTCTCAATGAGGGAGGTCATCACGGGATGGTCCGCGAAATTGCGGAAGAGAAGGCCGCCGCTGGATTCGCGAAAGCGCGGATCGGGCTCAACGAGCCGATGGTCCGGAAGGTACATCCCCCATTCGGCGAAAAGCGACCGCATGCCGGTCTCCACTCCGGGGCGCAACCAGAGAAGAAGGCGCCCGGCATCCCGGAGGAGCCATGTCCGCAGCTTTTCCACTTCGCCGGTCAGCAGCGGTCCCCGCGGATCGGCGATAAGGATGGCGGCGGCATCGTCAGGGACTGTCGGAACCTTGGTCAGATCCAGTTGGCGGAGGGTGTAATTGCGCTCCTTGAGCCGGCCTGTCAGTTCGGATAATCCTTCCTGAGGGTGGGGGTCGGAGGGATCCATCTCGTTGTGACCCTTCAGAAAATAAAGGGTTGGGGTCACGTCCTGCGTCACTTCCATGATCGCGGAGGTGAGGGCGGCCTCGCCGGTGTAGGCCACCGGTTCTGTTCCGTCAAACTCCATGAGGTTCCCCGCCTCGAGAAGACGCCGCCGGTCCCCCGACAGGACAAGGACCGAATTGACCTGCTGGAGACCGTAGGAGCGGGCGAGGGCGTCCGCCCGCTCGAGGTCCTTGTAGATGTCGACCACCTCGACCCGGATGCGCTCCTGCCCGTTTTCCCCCCGGCTCAGGTAGCGGTATTCATCGAGAAGGGTATCGACATAGCGGTAGAGAAGGCGCTCTTCCCGCCGGGGTGAACCCGGCGGAATGGTCACGATGATGCGGACTTCCCGGGTGAGGTTCTCGAGGTAGGCTCTGGTCTCCGGGGACAGGCTGTAGCGTCCGTCCCTCGTCAGGTCGTGGCGCTCGTAATGCTGCATGGCCAGGTAGTTCAAGCCCCCGATAAAGCAGAGGATGAGCACGATGTGCAGCCAGCGTTGCAGCTTCTGCAGCCGGTTGGCGATTTGGTAGGATTCCCAGCGGGTCATGCGGCCGGCTTAACGTTTGGGTTCCAGGATGAGGGTGGCCGTCCCGAGGATGGCCACGGTTCCGGAAAGATAATAGGCGAATGGACGGCTATCGAGGCGGCCTTCGCTGAAATCCTCGAAGTGGCCGAAAACCTGCACATAGGCGATCAGGTCCCCCGGAAGGAAGGGGAACTGTCCCGTGTCCCGCTGGAGAAAGCTCAGCGCCGCGAAGCCCATGATGAGCATGAAGAGGATACTGAAGCTCAGCATGCCCGCCACGAGCTGGCTGCGGGTCAGGCAGCTGCTGAAAATGCCCACGGAAACGAAGAGGGTTCCGGAAAGGGCGACAAAGGTGTAGCCCCCGATGAGGGCGCCGGGGGCGAGGAGCTTTTCCGTGAAGGCCGGCTGTTGGAGGACGAAGGCGGCGAGCAATGGATAAGCGATGGAAAGGAGCCACACCAGCAGGTAGAAGACATAGGCCCCGAAAAACTTCGCGAATACGAGTTGATAGGGACGCACCGGCGCGGTGAGCAGGGTCTCGATCGTTCCGAGGCGTCGTTCCTCCGCGAAGCTCCGCATCGTCAGCATGGGGACGATGAGCAACACCGGCACCCAGAACAGGCTGAAGAAGAGGGTCGCCGGCATCTGTTCCTGTTCCTCCGCGCTGACGGTGAGAAGGGACAGGAAGAAGAAAAAGCCCATCAGCAGGAGGGCGAGGACCATGGCGAGGTAGGTCGCCGGCGAATAGAACAGGTTCTTCAACTCCTGCCGGCTCAATTGGTAAATGCCGCTCATTTGCCGGCTTCCTCCCTGATGGACAGATCCCAGCTGCGGCGGGTCGCGGTGAGGAAAATCTCCTCGAGGTTCGGATCGAGCCGGCGAAAGGCCCGGACCCGCAAATTTCCGCCCGCGAGGAGGGCGTCGAGGACATCCTCGCTCCTGCGCCCGTTATCGCGGTTGCGCAGATCGACTTGGAACGTGCTTTCGTCCTCTGTTTCCGTGATGGCTGCCTCCCAACCGGGCCCCAATTCGCGGAGGCGCTGGTCGATTTTCTCCCTTCCGGCCACGATTTCGCAACGGAACCGTGTCCCGGGGAGGAATTCCTCGCGCAATTCCTCCGCCGTTCCCGAGGCGACGAGGGCCCCGGAGTTGAGAATGAGGACGCGGTCGCAGGAAACCTCGACCTCGGCGAGGATGTGGCTGGAAAAAATGACCGTGGTTTCGCCTCGCAGCTGATTGAGCAGGGAGCGGATGGCTAGGACCTGGTGCGGATCGAGGCCGATGGTCGGTTCGTCGAGGATGGTCACGGGGGGGCATCCGAGGATGGCGTCCGCGATCCCGACGCGCTGGCGGAACCCTTTCGAAAGCGTGCCGATGATGCGGCGGCGCGTCTTGCGCTGGAGCTCGCAGACCTCCATGGCCTTCTCGACCTCCGCGCGGCGTCTGCGCCGTGGGATCCTCTTGATGCGGGCCCGGAAGCGCAGGTATTCCTGTACGCGCATCTCCTCCGGCAGGGGATTGTTTTCGGGCATGTAGCCGATGTGGCGCCGGACCTCGTCGGAGCGGGTCGCAACGGGCAGCCCCCGCACGGAAACGAAGCCGGCATCCGCCGGAAGGATCCCGGTGAGAATCCGCAAGGTGGTGCTTTTCCCGGCGCCGTTGGGCCCCAGAAAGCCGACGATTTCGCCTTGCGGGATGGAGAAGGTGAGATCGCTGATGGCGGTGCGGTTGCCGAACCGCTTGCTGAGGTTTCTGGCTTCGATACTGATGGACGCTGCATCCATGGTCGGAAAATGAGACGGCGGGAAATGCCGACCTGTTCGGAAGTTGGGAATGCCCCGCTGGAAACGCAAGCGTGCAGGGCATGCGCTCAGAAACGCTTCCACAGACCGGGGGCGAAAAGAACGAAAAAGGCAAAAAGCTCGAGGCGGCCGAGAATCATGAGGAGGGCGAGAAGCGTTTGCGTGTGGGCGTGGAGGCCGGCGAAATTTCCACCGGGCCCGATTTCACCCAGCCCGGGCCCGATGTTGAAGACACAGGCGGGGACCGTGGAAAGCAGTCCCCGGAAACCCATGCCCGGCTCGATCAGCGCCACCAGCAAGGTGCCCACGATCAGGACGAGCAGCAACAGGACGATGTAGACGGCGACGTTCTCCTGTTCCTCGAGGGAAAGGTGGCGGCCGTTCAGCTCCACCGGACGCAAAACGCGGGAGCGGTACGCCTTTTCGATGTGGAGGCCGGCCACGCGGACGGCGACGAGGAGCCGGATCACCTTGGTGCCGCCGGCGGTTGAGCCCGAGCAGCCGCCGATGAACATCATCACGAGGAGTAGGACCTGGGTCACCGGCAGCCACTGGGCGAAGTCGGCCGTGGCGTATCCCGTGGTCGTCATGATCGAAACCACCTGGAAAAGGGCGGTGCGGACCGTCCCCGCAAGGGAGGCCGGCGGCGCCCGGTCGTCGAGGAGAAGAAACAGGAAAACCGTCGCGCTGAAGAGGCCGAGGAGAAGAAGGTAGGTCTTCACCTCGCTGGAGGAGCGGACTGCCTGCCAGTCGCGCTGGCAGGCGCGAATGAGGATGAGGAAACTCGTTCCCCCGATGACCATGAAAAGAATGGCCGTCCACTCGAGGGCG
>JAAAOD010000244.1 GCA_009908535.1 Verrucomicrobiota bacterium | reverse complement strand
GCACGAGAGTCGCATGTTCAAGGAGGCCCCGGAATGGCACGCGAAAGCGTTTCCCTGCCCGCAGGAAAGCCGCCACGATCCGCAATTCGCTCCGGTACCGCCCTACCTTCCGGACACCCCCGAGCTGCGGCAGCAGGTGGCCACCTATTACGACGCGGTCAGCGCCATCGACCAGCAGATCGGCGAACGCCTGCGCTGGCTCGACGAGAACGGAATGCGCGACAACACCGTCGTCATCCTCCTCAGCGACCACGGCCGCGGACTCCCTCGGGAAAAGCGCTGGTGCTACGACGCAGGTATCCATCTGCCGCTCATCATCCGCTGGCCGCGAGAGCTTGCCGCCGGCTCCGTCGCGGACCAGCTCGTGGCCTGGGTGGACATCGCCCCGACGATTCTCTCCCTCGCCGGTGTCCCCGTCCCCGACCATTACCAGGGACAGATCTTTCTCGGCGAAAACAAGGCCCCGGAGCGCCGGTACGTCTTTGCCGGACGCGACCGCATGGACGAGGTCTTCGACAAGCAACGCTGCGCTCGTGATCGGAAATTTCACTACATCCGTAACGATGCCCCCGGGCTTCCGTGGGCGCAGCGCCAGGGGTACATGGAACAGCAGCCCGTCATGCCCGTGGCCCGCAAGCTGCACGCCGAGGGCAAGCTCTCCGGCGACGAGGCGGTCTTTTTCGCAAAGGCCAAACCGCCCGAGGAACTGTACGACGCGGAAGCCGATCCCGACTGCCTGCACAACCTCGCCGGTGATCCCGCTTATGCCGACCACCTCGCCCGCCTGCGCGGCGCCGTGGAAGGCATCCTTGCAAAACACGGCGACATGGGCGAAACCGACGAATCCGTCTGGATCGAGAAGGGTGTCGTGACGGACCGGCTACAGGAATACCGCGACCGCCTCTCGCGCGAGCCCCTCCTGCCCCCCGAGCAGCAGATCGGCCCCGATCCCATCCCCACCACCCTCGAGGACGCCCGCCCGTGGCTGCGGGACGGGTGATCCCTAGCCAATCAGCCCCCGTAGCGAATCAGCGACAGCGATTCGGTCATCCTCTCTCCCTACCCGAAATCAGGTAGGCGGTGGCATTGCCAGATGCTTGGGCCACCGCCGATCCTCCGGGCATGCTGGCAAGTGTGTATTCCGGGGCGTTGATGGGGATCGAGGCCTGGCCGGTCACGGTGGAGGTCAGTCCCGGAGAGGCCGGGGAACCGGTCCCGACGCTGGTCGGGATGGCGAGCACAGCGGTGAAGGAGAGCAAGGACCGGGTCTGGTCGGCCATCGCCGCTTCGCAGTACCGCCTGCCGGTGAAACGTGTGACAATCAACCTCGCCCCGGGCCACCTGCGCAAGGAGGGCGCCCTCTACGACCTCCCCATCGCCATCGGCGTGCTGGCCGCCACGGAGCAGCTGGTGGCGCCGGAGCTGGGCGATTATTTTATCGCGGGGGAGCTGAGCCTCGGCGGCGAGGCCCGGCCGGTGCGCGGCGGCCTCGCCCTGACCGCCTGCGCCGCCGCCCTCGGTTGCACGGGCCTGCTGCTGCCGCCCACGACGGCGCAGGAGGCCGCCCTTGCCCGGGATATTCCCGTCTACGAAGTGAAATCCCTCGACGCGGCCTGCGCCTTTCTCGAGGGACGCCATGCCCTCGATCCCGTGCAACCGCCGGAACGCATGACTGATCCGCCCTCGACGGAGGCCGATTTCACCGATGTGAAGGGCCAGGCAACCGTACGCCGTGCGGTCGAAGTCGCGGCCGCGGGACAACACAACCTCCTCATGCTCGGTCCTCCAGGCTCCGGAAAATCCATGGTGGCGAAGCGGCTACCCTCCATCCTGCCCCCGCTGCACGAGGAGGAATTCCTCGACATCCTGCGCATCTGGTCAGCCTCCGGGAAGACGCTCGCGGGCGAGGGGCTTCTGCCGGTAAGGCCCTTTCGCAGCCCCCACCATACCATTTCCGATGTCGGCCTGATCGGCGGTGGCGTCGTGCCGGGACCGGGGGAGATCTCCCTCGCCCACCACGGGGTGCTCTTTCTCGATGAATTGCCGGAATTCAAGCGCGGCGCCCTTGAGGTCCTCCGCCAGCCGCTGGAAGACGGTGAAGTGACGATCTCCCGCAGCGCCGGCCATGTCACCCTGCCGGCGGCCTTCATGCTCGTCGCAGCGATGAACCCCTGTCCCTGCGGCTATCTCGGCCATCCGGGACAGGAGTGCCGCTGCCCGCCGCAACAGATCCAGCGCTACCGTTCACGTATCAGCGGACCGCTTCTCGACCGCATGGACCTGCATGTCGACGCGCCGGCGGTGAGCATCGAGGAATTGCACGCCGCGCCGGCGGGAGAAAGTTCCGCCGCCATGCGCGAACGCGTCCGGGAAGCACGGGACCGCCAGATCCGACGCTTCCAGGCCGCCGACGCGGCCGCAGTGGGGGTCAACGCCCGCATGTCCCAACGCCTCATGAAGGAACATTGCCGTCTCGACGAGGCCTGCGGGGAACAGCTGCAACAGGCCATGCGCAAGCTCCAGCTCTCCGCCCGCGCCTACGACCGCATCCGCAAAGTCGCCCGCACCATCGCCGACCTCGACGGCAGGGACACCATCACCCTTCCCCACCTTATGGAGGCCATTCAGTACCGCTCCCTTGACCGAAGCCAGTACCTGTAGGGCCCGGCCCTACATTCCTCCCCGAACGGCTATCGCTCGTTCGCTACCATGCCACGCCATCCCGGAGGACGGGGGAGAGGTACGGCAGGATCTCCATTGTCGTGACAGCGCAACTACCGCGCTCGCGGGCGAGGGCGTCGCCGGCGGCGGCGTGCCAGGTCACGGCCTTGACGGCGGCGTCAAAGCCGTTCTCCGGTTGCTGCCCGAGAAGGGTGACAAGAATCCCGGAAAGAAGGTCACCGGTTCCGCCGCGGGCGAGGAGAGGACCGCCGTAGGGCGCAATGGCGGTGCGCCTGGCCTTCGCGATAAGGGTCGGGTGGCCTTTGAGGACGACCGTGCAGCGGTAGCGTTCGCTGTACGTGGACACGTTGTCCCGCCTCGCGGCGTCCTCCTTGAAGGCGTTCATGCGCAGGAACTCGCCTTCGTGCGGGGTGACGACCACCGGACCGGCGCTCGCACTGCGGGCGAGCACGGCGGTCATGACGTCCTGTGTGAGGGCGGACGCGTCAAGGACGAGGGGCAGCTGGATCTCGCGGACAATCCGGCAAATGGTAAAGAGGGTCGACCGGTCGAGGATGAGTCCAGGCCCGATGAGCAGGGAATGGGCCTGGCCCGCGAGCTTGGCGAGGATGCGCACGGCATCGACATCGAGCCCGCCGTCTTTGGAAAGGTGCAGCGGTCGCCACATTGCCTCGGGCGCATGGCCGGCGATCTGCGGGGCGAGGGTGCCGGGGGTGAGCGTTGTGACGAGGCCCGCGCCCGCCTGCAGGGCCGCCTTGGTCGCCATGAGGGCGGCGCCGGGCATTTGTAGTGACCCGGCAAGGACAATGGCGTGCCCGAAAGTCCGTTTGTCGCTGCGCGCGGGCCGCAGGCGGTTGAGGCCGCGGTAGGCCTGCGGCGCGCACAATTCCAGCGGCTGCGCGCTTGCATCGACCGGCTGGCTCCGGAAAGGATCGATCTCGAGAAAGCGGCAGCGCCCGGCGAAGGCGAAGGCCTCGGGACGGAACAGCGCTTCCTTGGCGACGCCGGGAATGTAGGTCAGGTCAGCGGGAAAGGCCTGCGGGCTCGTTTCCTCGCCCACCCCGCTGGGAACGTCCACCGCCACGCGCACTGGTACCTCCTCCCGGTCGCGGAAGCCGTCGAAAAGATCGGCGATCGCATCCTGCAACGGCGGCTTGAAGCCGAGGCCGTAGAGGCCGTCGATCACGACGTGGAAATCCCCCGCCGTCCCTTCATCGTTCTTCCACTCCCCGAGGGAGATGGTATCGAGACGGTCGCCGAGCGCCGCTTCCAGTTCCTTGCCACAAGCCGCGGTGAGCTCGCTCCAGTTCTCCCGTCCGGTGGTCAGCAGAAGCGTCACGTGCAGGCCGGGGAGTTCTTCACCGAGCCGGTTGCAGGCGACGAGGGCGTCCCCGGTGTTGTGGCCCTTGCCGGCGAGGACAAGGATCCGCGGCTTCGTTGGCCAAGGGGCGAATTCGAGATAATCGCGCAGAAGCGAAGCCCCGACCGCACGCCCGGCCGCTTTCATGGCCGTAAGCGTCCGTTGGAAATCGCCCTGCAGGCGCGATGCTTCAAAGGAACGGGCTTCGCTTTGACGAAAGATGGGAAAAGTGATTGGCCGCTTCATAATCAGGAGGCCCGGCAGACGAGGACGGCACAGGCCATGGCGTGCGATCGGGTGTGCGAGAGGGAAAGCAAAATCTCATCCCCTCGAAGGGCGGCAAGGAAATTCCGTGCCGCCTTGTCAAGGCGCACCAGAGGCTGTCCGCGTTCCCCGTGCACAACCTCGACCGAACGCCAGCCGACGCGCTCGCCAATCCCGGTCGTGAAGCACTTGGAAACCGCCTCCTTGGCCGCGAAGCGGGCGGCGAGATGCGGCACGGGGTTCTTCATCCCGAGGCAGTAGGCACGTTCCCCCTCGGTAAAGACCCGCGCGAGGAAGCGGTCCTGCTGCCGCTCATAGACCTGCGCGATGCGCTCGCACTCGACGAGGTCGATGCCAATGCCGCGGACGGGGCCGCCTTCCGGTAGGGAGACCTCCATTCAAACGGGCTCCCCGTTCATGCGCAGGTCCATTTCCCGAACCGCTTCCCGGATGCCGCAGAAGAGGGCGCGGGACAGGATGCTGTGGCCGATGTTCATCTCAAAAATTTCCCCGAGGCGGCTGAGAGGGCGCACGTTGGTATAGTTGATACCGTGGCCCATGTTCACCTTCAGACCGAGTTCGCGGGCATATAGCAGAGCCCGGACAAGGCGCTCCTTCTCCTCCTCGCCCTTCCCCGTGTAGTAGCCGTTCGCGTACGCGCCCGTGTGCAACTCAACAAAGGTCGCGCCGGTCCGCGCCGCGGCCTCGACCTGGTCCCTTTCCGGGTCGATAAAAAGGCTGCTGAGGATCCCGTCGGCAGCGAGGGCCTTCACCGCCTCAGCGACGGCATCCAACTGCCCCGCAACATCAAGCCCGCCCTCGGTGGTCACCTCGGCGCGGTTTTCCGGGACCATGCAGACGGTGTGGGGCTGGATTTCCCGGGCAAAGGCGACCATCGGCGGCTGGACCGCCATTTCCATATTGAGCGGAATCTGCAGCGTCCCGCGCAGCGCGCGCACATCGTCCTGCTGGATGTGGCGCGCGTCCTCACGCGGGTGCACGGTGATGCCGTCGGCCCCGGCGCGTTCTGCCTCGAGGGCAAGGGCGACGGGATCCGGCTCCACCATTTCCCCGCGCAGACGCGGATAGCCACGGTAGCGGGCCATGCGAAGCGTCGCGCAGTGGTCGATATTGACCCCGAGTCGTATGCGTTCTGGTCGCGACATCATTGTCCCGCTGTAGATTCGGTGACGGAAAAAAGCGAGCCCTGGCTCTCCTTTTTTGCCGTGCCAAGGCCCTCCTGCAATTTGCTCAGGAAGCTCGGGCGATGCAGGCAGCAGGGCCCCATCCGCTTGAGGGCGGCGCGGTGTTCCGCGGTCCCGTAGCCCTTGTGGCGGGCGAAGCCGTAGTCCGGATACCTCTCGTCCAGTGCGAGCAGGAGGGCGTCCCGCCACTCCTTCGCGTGAATGGAGGCAAGGGCAATGGCGAGCGAACGCGCGTCGCCGCCGATGACCGCCTCGTGTTCGCAGGCAAAGCCGCGCAGCGGACGCCCGTCGATGAGGACGTGGACGCGCCGGTCGGCAGCGGCCTCCTGCCAGAGCGGCTCACCTGCCCCGGGCATCAAGTCCCCCACCGCCCGGGCCATGGCAAGGCGGGTCGCTCCGACGATATTGTGGCGCTCGATCTCCGCGACGTCGGCCGATCCGTAGGCGACGCGCATCGCGCCTCCCGTCACGACCTTGGCAAAGGCCTCGACGATCCCTTGCCGTTGCTTGGCCGAAAGCTGCTTTGAATCGTTCACCTTGCGGGCATGGCGGCGTACCGCCTGACTACGGTAGAAGGCCTCCCCCACCCACACCGCCGCGGCGACGACCGGGCCGGCGAGCGCGCCGCGACCGACCTCGTCGACCCCGATAAGGGCCTCGCATCCCGCGCGCAGGCGCTGCCGATCAAAACTGGCCGGAGTGCGTGGCATGTCGAACCGTGCCTTCCTATCGCCGCCACGCCGGCTTTTCGGGAACGGGAAGGCCGAGGACCTCGTAGGCGGTCTTGAAATGGACCTTGGCAAAATCCTTCAGGCGGTGCGGCCCGTGGTTCTCCACGAGCTGCTGCGCCTGTTCCTTCACCGGCTTGCCGGCGCCCTTTTTGAGTTCCTCCCCAGCCTCTTTGCTGAGGGCCTGCAGGCGGCGGACGAATTCCGCCCGCGCACAGATGGAGGCGGCGGCGACGACGGGGTCGTCCTCCGCCCGGGTCCGCATGCGCAGGTCGAACTCGATGCCGTCGCGCTTCAACTGGCGCTGGGTCAGGGGCGTCTTGCTGAACTGGTCAAGCATGCCCCATTCCACCGTGCGTTCCTGCAGGGCCGCGCCAATGCTCCGCGCGTGAAACCACGCCAGCAGCTGGTTCAGGTTGGCTCCCGGTTGGCTCATCATCTCATTGTAGCGCGGCATTCCGCTGGCCATGCGCTTGACGACGACCCCCCGGGTGCCACGGATGATTTTTTCGAGGCGGAGGATGGTGCCGTCGGTCAAGCTCTTCGAATCCTTGACCCCTTCTGCCTGCCAGTGCCGCACCATGTCGCCGTCGGCAATGACGCAGCAGGAGACCAGCGGACCAAAGAAATCGCCCTTGCCGGCCTCGTCCACCCCGGCATGCGGCTCGAACCATTCCGGATGGTGAATCTCGTCATAACCGAGACGCGGCTCACCGGTGACCTCCGCCTCGAGGACGTCGCGCACGAAATCCTCCGTTCCTTTCCCCTGGATGACCAGCTTGCCGCTCTTGTAGGCGACAATGTTCACCTTCTCGCGCGGTGCTTTAAAAGCGAATAGGCTGTGATCGACATTGTACCAGCCGTACACCCGCTTGTCGCAGATTTCCTCCAGCTTCTCCAGTTGCGCTTCATCAAGCCGCACCGTGTAGAGTGTCCTCTTTTTCGGATCCTCGTCCTCCTGCTTTTTTTTCCTCTTCATCCTTTTTTGTTGGCAGCGTCGGCCACTCTACCTTTTTGCATCCCCCATGCGAGGGGAAACCCGCTCCTTCCGTCAACGTCTGCTTACGTGGTTCGACGAGCATCGGCGCTCTCTTCCATGGCGTACGGAGCCCACCCTCTACAAGACCGTTCTTTCGGAATTCATGCTGCAGCAGACGCGCGTGGAAACTGTTCTGCCGTACTTTGAATGCTGGCTGCAACGCTTCCCCGACTTCGCCGCCCTCGCCGCCGCCAGCGAAGAGGAGGTCCTCAGGCAGTGGGAGGGCCTCGGCTACTACGCGCGGGCGCGCAACCTGCACCGTCTCGCCAAGGCCGTCGATCAAGAGGGCGTTCCGCAGGACACCGAGGGCTGGCGGCGCCTGCCGGGCATCGGCCCCTACACGGCCGCCGCCATCGGCAGCATCGCCCAGGGCCTGCCGGAGCCAGTTATCGACGGCAATGTCGTCCGCGTCCTCACGCGCCTGCAGAACGACGCCACCGAATTCGGGTCCGCCGAAGCCGCCCGCCGTCGCTTCCTGCCCCTCGCCCGCGAGTTGATCGATCCGGCTCGCCCCGGGGCCTTCAATGAAGCCCTCATGGAGCTCGGCGCCACCACCTGTCGGAAGCATCGCCCCGACTGCCTCCTCTGCCCCGTCCGCGAATTCTGCGAGGGCCATGCCGCCGGTCGGGCGGACTCCCTGCCGCGCCTGGCACGCAAGTCGACCCGCCGCCGCACCGTCGCCCGCCTCTTTCTCCTCCGCGACGACACGCTGCTCCTCGAGGAATACCCGGCCGACGCCCCGCGCCTCGCCGGGCTCGCGGAGCTGCCCGAGCTGCCGGAACCGCCCCCCGGCAAGCCCGTGCTCACCCGCACCCGCGCCATCAGTTCTGAATCCATACGCGAGGAAATCCACGCGCTGTCGGCATCCCATCCCATGGTTAAAAAAATCCTCCGCCGACCCGGTCTCCGGACGGTCCCGCTGCGCGAGCTAGCCGCCGTCTCCCTCTCCGGCCCGCACCGGCGTTGGATTACCGCCCTCCTCGCGGAACGAAAGAGCGGCCAAGCATAAGGATAACTAATCCGCAGGTGGCTGGAAATTAATTTTCCGGATTTTCGGAAAAATGCGCTTTTCAGGTCGAAGGGCCTCTTGATACGGTGAAACACACACTAGATGTTGTGGGGAGCTCTGCGCTCTACCCCCAGATGTTGTAAACACTCATTCAACAAAGTTTTCACCACCTTATCCACATTTTCCGCCTTCCCTGATCATCTCCTTCTCTACGACCTATGAAAAACGCCGCCTCGTCCTCGTCCGAAGCCTCCGCCTCCCCCGGCGGCCGAACGGCCCCCGCCGGTCCTTTGTGCCCGGAACACCGCTTCGCCCGTCCCGACCGCCATCCCTATATGGAGGTGGAGTGGGAGGAGCGTTCCGCGGCCATCATGGACGAGACGGGGAACGTAATTTTCCGCCAGGACAACATCGAAGTTCCGAAGGCTTTCTCCGAGCTGGCGACCAAGATTCTCGCCTCGAAGTACTTTTATGGGGACCCGGAGACGAAGGGCGACCCCAGTGAAGGGGGGCGCGAGCATTCCTTCCGCCAGCTTGTCGACCGCGTCGCGAAGACCCTCGCCGCATGGGGGCTCGAAGACGGCTATTTCCAGACGCCGACGGAGGCGCGCATTTTCGAGGAGGACCTGTGCTACCTGCTCGTGAATCAGATGGGGGCCTTCAACTCGCCAGTCTGGTTCAATCTCGGTCTTTTCCAGAGCTACGGCGTGGGGAAGGACTCGGCGAAGGGGAATTATTACTGGGACCCGCAGGAGGCGGGCGTCCGCCGGGCTCCCAACCAATACGAATATCCACAGTGTTCGGCCTGTTTTATCCAGCACGTGGAGGACGACCTCGAGTCGATCATGGGGCTGGCGGAAGCGGAGGCGATGCTCTTCAAGTTCGGCAGCGGCAGCGGCACGGACCTGTCCTCCATCCGCTCGACGCGGGAAAAGCTCTCCGGTGGCGGCCGTCCCAGCGGACCGCTCAGCTTCCTCGCCGTCTACGATTCCGTCGCCGGGGTGGTGAAAAGCGGGGGGAAGACGCGGCGCGCGGCGAAGATGAACACCCTCAAGGACTGGCATCCTGACATCGAGGAGTTCATCGACGCGAAGAAGACCGAGGAACGCAAGGCGTGGGCGCTCATCGAGGGGGGCTATGATCCCTCCTTCAACGGCGAAGCCTACGGTTCCATCAAATTCCAGAACGAGAACCTCAGCATCCGCGTCTCCGACGACTTCATGAAGGCGGCACGCGACGGCGGGGAGTGGTGG
>JAAAOD010000269.1 GCA_009908535.1 Verrucomicrobiota bacterium | reverse complement strand
ATGGCGACGTCCATGCCCATCAGCCCTTCGTTGACGAAGGTGTCGAGGCCGGGAACAACGGCCATGTCGAGGGCGATTTCGAGGATGTAACCGGTTTCCGTCATGGAAGCACTCACGTCGATTCCCTCGAAATCCTGGCCTTCATTGGCTCCCATGGCGCCTTTGTAGCCATCGGGGTTACCGGTCGGGTTTTCGAACCAGGCACCGGTGATGTCCGCTCCGGCGGGATTGTCGGCATTGAGGGGAAAAATGAGCTGTAAGTCATCCACCTCGTCATAGTTCGTGGGCCAGCCAAGGCTTTCGCTGTCGCTGTTGTCGCCATCGAGGTAGACCTCGACGGAATCCCGGTTGCCGTCCTCAACGATGTTGCGCACGTCGTCGTCATCGACAATGACCGCCATGTAGAGCATTCCGTCATACCAGCCGGTGTGGAAAGCGCCGGAATAGTCCAGCTGGTCCACCGGCGGGACATTGGCTCCGTCATCGGAGAAGAAGGTATCCACGGTCAGTCCGTTGGTGCGTTCCCATGCGAAGTCGGTCACGCTTCCATCGAGGGTGACGGCTTCGTGCAGTTCGTTCACGAGGATCGGGCAGCCGTACTGCATTCCGGTGGAGGGAACAACCTGACTGAGTTGATCGCCGACGCGGAAATTGGAAAGGACGGCATCGGAGAAGAAGCCGGCCCAGGCAATTCCACTGTAGGGTTCCATGGGCAATGCCTGCGGCATTTCAATCTGGTAGAGGGAGGAGGGACTGGCGGGATCGATGGGCAGGCCGGATTCGAAGATCCAGTAGGTGATGACCTGATTCTCGTAGTCCAGCTGATTGACGACCAGAACAGGTTCGTTCGGGAACACGCCGGTGTTGACGTAGTTTTCCCGGTTCGTGCTGGAGAGGGTCGGATCGATCACCTGCAGGGAACCGTTGTGCATGCGCACACCGGCCACGATGCCGGAACTGTCATTCTGATCGAAGGTCTCCGTGTTGCCCATCCAGAGCTGGGTGGAACCCGTGTCATTCCCGATGACAAAGGAGGTCCAGACCTGGCCGCTGTCAAAGGTGTCGTTGAAGGTGCGGGCGAGGCGGCCGAGTTCGAGCGCCTTCATCCCATGACCGTCCTGGATGAGATCGCCGAGATAGGCGTCCATCTCCGCGCCGACGGCGGCGTTGGTGGCGTTCCAGACTTCCGTCCATGGTCCCGCCCAGACCTCATCGGCAGCTCCGGTTTCCCCGGTCACCGTTTCGTCGATGGTGAGGTCGGAGAAATGATAGCTGTAAATGGGCGTCGTCGGGGGCATGAACTCAAGAACGCCGAAGGAGGAGGGGGAGATCCAGGCGCGGTTGTTTCCGTCGGCCCATGCGGCTTTGCCGTCCGATTCAAACAGCGGATCGCCGGTTTCCGGATCATCGCCGGTCGTCGCGTCGCGGTCGTTCAGCTGGGTCTCGAAACCGATCAGCTGGCCGAGGCGGGGAGGTCCGTCCATGCCGAGGTCTTCCCAGGCCACGGAGACTTCCACGACTTTGGAGGTGCCATCGACAACGCCGGCCACGGAGAGCGTGTCCTGGCCGTTGTCACCATCGAGGCCGAGAGCGGCGAGGTCGGTGCGGTCGTCGGGCAGGGCGCTGCCGCTATGCTGCCAGCGGTCGGCGAACCCATCGCCGTCACCGTCCACGAAACGGGTTATCCACTGCGTATCCTTGTTGTCATAATGCGGCGGCCAGCCCCCATCGGTGTGGTTGCGGGCGAAATTGGCGTCGGTCCAGAATTCCACCTGGTCTTCCCGGTCGCCGTCGGGATCTTCGAAGTGCTCATCGTCGGTGACTTCAAAGAGCAGATAGAGATTGTCGGCATCCCAAGCCGCTTTCCACATGCCCGAAAGGTCGGCATCGTCCACGGGCTGCTCCTCGGCGTGCTGGAGACCGTATCCCTGCGAAGGAATGTTGCTCCAGGCGTCATCGACGACGCCGTCCACGGTGATGGGGGAACGCACCTGCGGGGCCATCGCCTTCATGTTCGTGCTGGGCACGACGTCTTCCATGCTCGAGCCGACCCGTACGAATTCATAGGCAACGGACTCGCCCCATGCCGCGATGGAGATATTCCCGAGGGGGAGATTGCGGGCCGCGTTGACCGGATGGTCCTCCACGGAGTAGCTGGCGCCTTCCGGCGTCAGATCATCGCCGGGAAGAAACGCGTAGTAGCTCATCGTGCTCGCGTCGATGTCGTATTTCATTACCCAGAGGATGTCCGTCGCCATCGGATCGTCCCGTCCGGCAAGGTCCAAATAGGTTTCCGCGAGGAGGTAGTACTCATTATAAGCGGTTTCAGGCGGATCATCGTCGGTGAGGCCGTCGTTGCCGGGAATAAGCCCGACCTCGGAGATGTTGCGGCGTTCGTCAATATCTTCGGTTTCCGGATCATCCGGCACGTGCGCGAAGCTCGTGTCGATGATCTGCAGGATCCCGTTGTGGTAGCGTACGCCGCCGATGAGGTCGGCGAGGCCGTTCTGCACGTCGCCCTCCGCGTCGAGAATGGGGGTATCGGAATTGATGTGGAGCTGGTTAGAGCCCGTCGCGCCGCCGACATTTATCATCAAGGCGGAGGCGTAGACGACGCCTTCATCCTGGGCATGAGTGAGGGTCCGCATGTGGCGTCCTCCCCCGGAAATGACCGCTTCCCCGTCCTGGGGTACAGTGGCGTTGAAAGTCTCCATCGTGGAGGCTCCGTACAGGGGGGTCCAGAACTGGTTGCTGGCGGTTTCCGTCCACGCCGTGGCGAAGCCGAAACCACCCTGCGGGGTCTGGTCCTTGACCGCGACGCCGTTCTCATAGGCGCCGAAGTGGTCCGCCGCGATGGTCCACGCCGTCGCGGTGGTACTGCCCATGGTGCCGGCGAGGGCGGCCACGGCAGCAATGCTGGGAATCTTTATTTTCATGGGTTATTTATATTAGGGGTTCGTAGTTATCCTAGCTTCTTGCTTGTGTGCAAAAAGATGCTAAATCTCTTAAGTGAGTCCTGTGATCGGAACAACGGACGGCGGAGGTTAATCCGTTTATTCCGGGGCTTGGTTGGGCCGGGGTTTGCCAGCCTTGGGGAATTACCCCGGAACAGATTAACGGTTTTAGCTCCACCTGCTTTCCGGCGCGGCAAGGTTTTCGAGCAGACTTCGGGAACAAGCGGTCCCGTCCGAGGACTTAAATCTTCCCCTGTCAAATTCCCTGCAAAGATGAAACGAAACCAACCCCTGCGAATTTTTTTCCTGCTCCCTGCCCTGGCCGGCCCGCTGGCGGGCCAGAACTACTGGGATTTCACTCCGCCGGCGGACGACTTCGGGCCCGATGCCGTCAACCTGAAAGAAGTGCTGGGACAGGACGCCCTGACCGCGGCGGACCGCGTCGTGGTCGAGGGAGACCGTTTCGTGTACGCGGAGACGGGGGAGCCGGTGCGCTTCTGGGGCGTGAACATCAATGCCGGGACGAACGGCCCGGACCTGGCCGCCTATTATGCCAAGCGGGGCGTCAACGCGGCGCGTTATCACAGCAGCAAGGCGATCGTAAGCGAAGACCAGCAGGATTACACCCTGATCGATCGCGAGCGCCTGGACAAACTGCACCGGGCGATCGCGAATTACTCCGCGGAGGGCATCCATCACTTTCTCTCGGAGACCTTTTTCCCCCTTTCGCTGCGCATTCCCTCGCAGTGGGGCATCGACGGCTACGACCTCGAGTACATCGAGGGGGGCGGACAGACGCGGGCCTTTTTCGTGCTGTTCTTCGACGAGGATCTGCGCGGCGCCTTCCGCGGCTGGCTGCGCCAGATGGTGAGCGCGGAGAACCCGTACAACGGCCTCGCCATCGCGGAGGATCCAGCGGTGGCGGCGATTGAGCTGATCAACGAGGACAACCTCTTTTTCTGGACCTTCACGCCGGACAATGTGCCCCCGGAACAGTGGCGGAAAGTGGAGGCGGCCTTCTTCGCTTTCGTCGTCGATAAGTACGGTTCCATCGAGGCCGCCCGGGAGGCATGGGGCCCGCTGGGGGGACGCTTCAATGCGGACCGTAACAGCGAAGAACGGCTCCGGGTGATTCCGGCCGGCGGCACGAATCTCCCCAACCTGCAGGCCTACACGCCGAACGAACGCCGGCGGGTCACGGACCAGATGGAGTTCCTTGCGACGACGCAGCGGGAATGGTTTGCCGAGATGACGCAGGTGCTGCGGGACGAAGGCTTCGAGGGCGGGGTCATCGCCAGCAACTGGCGGACCTCCGACCGCGATCTGCCGACGGCCGACAGCTATCTGCAGGATCTGGAATACTGGACCTACACGGCTGCCGGCGTCCTCGACAATCACAGCTATTTCTCCCCGATAATCAATAACAGCGCTTCCACCGGCAGCGTTTCCCCGGGCGACCAGGTGTATGCGCCGCCAGCGGTTCTGCAGCCACGGCGGCTTCCGGTGGCGATCAAGCAGGTGGAGGGGCATCCTTCCGTGGTGAGCGAGTTCGCCTGGGTGACCCCGAACGTGCACCGTCCGGAGGGCGCTCTTCTCATTTCCGCCTACGGCAGCCTGAAGGACCTTGACGCCCTCTTCTGGTTTGCCGCCGACGACAACGGCTGGCGTTCCCGTCCCGGACTGGGCCGCTGGCCGGTGAACCTTCCCTCCAAGGCGGGCCAGTTTCCCGCCGCCGCCCTGATGTATCGGCGCGGAGATGTCGCCACCTCGCCGGTGCTTCTGCGCGAAGGGAGAGCCCCCGCCTCCATGTTTGCCGCCGAGCCCTCCCTCGTGAAGGCGTTGCAGGGCTGGGATGTGACCCGGGACCCCGATGAATTCAACTACAATCCGGAGACCGGGGAGGGGGCGATCGATTCCCTTGCCCTGCTGGCTGGCCGGGCGGATCTGGCTTTCGGGACGGACAAGGACTTCACCCACCCGGGACTGGAGGAGCTGTTCAGTGACGAGGACCAATTTGTCCGGAGCTTCACGGGGGAAATCCACACCGATTTCGGCGAGGGCCTTGCCACCGTCGATACGCCGACCGCGAAAGGAATTGCGGGCTTTCTCGACGCCGCCGGGACGGTCCGGCTCGGGGAGGTGCGTTTACGCGGCAGCAATGAATTCGCCAGCCTCGTCGTCGTTTCCCTTGACGGCCTGCCGATCGCACAATCCAGCAGGCTCCTCATCCAGAGCGGGACCAAGGACCGCATGACCGGCTGGTCAACCACATCCTGGACGCGCAATCTCGGAGGCGAGTCGGTCGAAGGATTTGAAGTGACCCATGTCGGAAACCTTCCATGGCAGGTGGAAGAGACGGACGCGCGCGTCATTCTCGACATCACCGACCGGGGGGTCGAACAAGCCGTTTCCCTCGACGCCAATCTGCGCGTCAACGGGAGCCTGCGGCCCCTGACCACGCCCAACGGGATCACCCTGAATCTTCCGGAGCGGGCCATGTATTCCCTTCTGGAACTGGAACCGGCGGAGAATCTCCTTCCCGTCGTGACCACGGCGGCCCTGCCCAACGCGATGCAGGGAGAATCCTATACGGCGCGCCTGCGCGCGGCAGGCGGCGACGGGGAGCTTTCCTGGGAAGCGACCGGGCTGCCCGAAGGGCTTGAAGTGGCTGCCGACGGTACGATCAGCGGCAGCCCGGCCGAAGGCATCTCCGGGAATTACCCCGTCACGGTGAGCGTCCGCGACGCCGATGGCGACGAAGTCGTCCGGGAGGTTCCGCTTTTCGTCATTGATCTCACCGCGACCGGATCGGGCAGCCCCTGGATCGATTTGCCTATCCGGGAGGGATGGCGCGACACCCCGCTCGGATGGGTCCGCGACGACCTGTATCCCTTCTGTTACCACAACAACCACGGCTGGATGTATTTCATCGAGCTGAGTCCCGGCTCTTACTTCGCCTACAACTACCGGGATGGCCTCGGCTGGCTTTACCTGAGTGAAGGCTTTTATCCCGGGGGAATATACAGCTATCAACACGCCCTCTGGATGCTCTTTGTCGAAAGCACCGGATCCGAGGGCGCCTCGCGCTGGTTCTATGACTACACGGAGTCCACCGGGGTGGACGGGTATTTTTCCCTTGGTGGGTAAAACAGCTCTCCGGCAAGTTCCCGGGAATCACGCAAATCGTTGACCGCGGCGGGCTTTTGATCCCCCTGCCGGATCAACGGTTTTCATGTGGACGAAGTTGAAGGCTCGACAGGATTGGTGCCGTTCATGTCCGGGATGACGCAGCCCCATCCCTTGCCTCAGACCCGGCAACCGTCCCCGTTCAGCGGATCCTCGTGGATCTGGTCCCGACAGTTGCCCTCCGGACGGAATCTCTTTGTAAGCTTTCTGAGAGAATTGGATTGTGCGGGGGCAGAGAATCTCGTCCTGCATCTATTCGCCGACACGCGTTTCCGGGTCTATGTCAACGAGACCTTCGTCGCGTACGGACCGGCGCGGTTTGTGACCCAGTATCCGGAATTTGATACTTTTACCCTCGGTCCCTATCTGCGCGAAGGAAGGAATTCTGTACGGGTGGAGGTGAATTACTACGGGGCGAGCTCTTTCCAGAGCATGCCCGACGGTCGGCCCGGCTTTATCGCGGCGGGCGGGGACGAAACCGGGGCGATCGATTTCGCCACCCCCGGGGACTGGAAAGCCCGCCTGCACAAAGCGTGGGACGCGGAGGCCCCTCTTTTCAGTTTCGCGCAGAACCCCGCCGAGATCTGTGATACGCGTGTTTTAGCCTTTGAACTGGATCCCCATTCCTTCGGGGAGGTCGCCTTGCTGGAAGACGATGCCATGCCCTGGGGCGAACTCCGGCCGCGGAGCATTCCCTATCCCGCCTACGAGCCTCTCCGGCCGGCTGTGGTGAATGTGGCCGGTCCCCTGACGGATGGGACGAGGCTGATCGCCATACAGAGCTTTGACCGTGACCTTCCCGCCAACAAGGACAAGCAGCGTTTCTATCAGCGCCTCTCCAGCTGGATTTATTCCCCCAAAGAGCATGACTGCAAACTGGACTGCCTCTGGGTGGACCTCGAATTGAACGGGCAGCCCATTGCGCGCGAGGACAAAAGCCCTTTCGGCAACCACGAGACGGCGATTCTGCCCTTGAAAGAGGGGTGGAATTTCTTTGCCGCCCGCTTCCAGGTCCTGACCGAATTCTGGACGGCCTTGTTCGGTTTCCCGAAAGAAGAGGAGATCAGCTGGCATGCTCTTCCGGACCGTTCCGTGAAAAAGCCCCTCCTCGCTTCCCCGCAGGAGGAGAAAGAGCAGGCGCTGCTCCCGGCCGTCGACCCTGCCGACTTTCAGATACCGGATGGCTGGGAATTGCGGGACGGGGACCCTGCCGCGGCCACGCCGGCGCGCCTGATGGCATGGGATGAATTCAAGGAGGAGAAGGTGGTGCGCGGTCTGCCCGTCAAGCGGCTGTGCGAATGCTCGACCCTGACGGGGGAAGCGGTCAGCTGGTGTTTTGATTTTCAGGACGAGTATTATGGACACCCGGTTCTTGAAGTGGAAGCCCCGGCCGGCAGCATTCTCGATATCGCCTACGACGACTGGCAACGTCAGGACGGCGCCACCAACCTGTATTCCTCCAATCCCTTCACCGATGCCGCCGACCGGTTTTATCTTCGGGGCGGGCGGCAACGGATCGAGGTCTGCAATCCGCGCGGCGGCATCTTTTTACAGGTGACGATGCGGTCTCCGAACGGAAAGGCGCCCTTCACCCTCCACGACCTTGAAGTGCTGTCCCGGCGTTGTCTTGAAGGGGAGGAGGACGCCTTCGAGTGCCCGGAACCGGTCTTCACATGGGCGTGGAAACACAGCCTGCACACCCTTATCGCCGCCACCGACGAGGGCTACGCCGATTGTCCGTGGAGAGAGCGGGGCAGTTACATCGGCGACGGCTATGTCAATCTCCACCTGCATGCTCTTCTCACGCCGGATTTCCGCATTGCGCGCCGGGTCTTGCAGGTTTTCGGCGAAGCGCAGCTGCCCAACGGCCAGCTGCCTCCGGTGGCGCCGGCATGGCATCGACGCCCGCACGAGGATTTCAGCCTCATCTGGCTGCTGAGTCTGCGCGATTACTGGGCCCTGAGCGGCGATATGAGCCTCCTCGCGGAGATGTGGCCCCGGATCGAACGGCTCTGGCAAAGCCCGGTCTGGGAAGCGGGCCCGGAGGGTCTTTGGAACGCGCACGGCGGGACGGGGATTTTTCTCGACTGGGGGAAGCTGCCTTCCGAGGTCAAAGGAGAGGCCAATGCCGTCCTCAACCTTTTCCGCCTCCAGGCCGCCCGGATGACGGCCGAGATGGCGGGGGTCCTTGGACGGGAACCGGAGAAGGAGTTTTTCACGGCGCAGGCCGCTGAAGTGGGAAAGGGCCTCGCGGCCGTTCTCTGGGATGAGGAGGAGGGACGCTTCCGGGCCTCCGCGACCGCGGAAACGCCCGCCGTCCACGCCAACACCCTCGCCCTGCGCTTCGGCGTGGGGGATCCCGCGCGGCTCCTCCGGTATCTCGAGCCGATGCTGCGGAAAAACCTTTCCTTCGGGATCGAACACGGCCAGCACACGGGTTTTCTGGAGCTTTATTTCTTCCATTACCTGCTGCCCGCCCTCGCGCTGAACGGGCGGCACGACCTCGCGGAGACGATGATCCGCGACCATTACGGATTTCTTCGGAAGCTCGGTTACCCGACCCTCAACGAGTGTTTTTCGCGCGCGCACCGGAACATGGGCAGTTGCTGCCACAGCTGGAGCGGCGGCGCCGCCATCTACCTTGCCCGCTACGCCATGGGGTTCCGGCAGGCGGAACCCGGCAACCGCAAGGATTGGGTCCTCGATCCGGTCTCGCCTTCCCTCGACCGGGCGCAATGTCGCTTCCCGCACGAGGATGGACCCATTGCGATCGAATGGGAAAAGAAAGGCGACCGGATCCGTGCGAACGTCGAGGCGCCCGCCAGCGTGCGCATCCACCCCAAGGAAGGCTTGCTGGTTTCCCGGTCCGAATAACCTCCTTCCCTTTACTTCGCAGGGAGGCTATCGCCGTCATGCCAGACGGATTCGAGAAGCACATTGCGTGGATTCTCCGGAAAGCCACGGGAATTATGCCGGATCAACTGGTCGAGCAGGATCACGCTCTGCCGGGCGATCTGTGATTGCCGCTGCTCCATTCCGGCGAGAGAGGGGGCGCCCGCCCGGCGCGGTAAATGAAGGTGCAGACTGGCAAAGCCGAGGTCGCCGGGGATGGTGTATCCGGCATCCTTCAGCGAATACCACTGCGCTTCACTGAAGCCGACGACAACATCCGGCTGGTACGTTTTTACCCAGGCAAGGAACGCTTCCCGATCCGACAAATCCCCCGTGTAGAGCGGAATCCGTTCCTCTTCTTCAAGGTAAAAGGTCTGCAGGGCCATGACGGCGGCAAAGCGCGATTCGTCGTCCTCCACCATGGGGAAATGCCGCCCGAAGCCAAAGCCGATCCGCCGGTAGCCCAACTGGGTCAATCGCGTGAAAAGCTTCTTCATGGACCGGAAAATATCCGGACGGACGGTGTGG
>JAAAOD010000202.1 GCA_009908535.1 Verrucomicrobiota bacterium | reverse complement strand
GATGGATTCGGCGATTTTCCGGTGCCCTTCCGATGTATTGAAAAGAACATACAATTCCGGAAAACCCTCCCCGTCCGGATAGCCCGCCTCCGCGAGCAGTTGGCGCGCCTTTTCCGGGTCATGGCGAAGGGATTGAGGAGAACGGTAGCCGCTGAAGCCGGGCGGGACGTAGGCAGTCGCCGGTTTCTGTTCCCCGAGGGCGACGCGCTCGACGATGGCCTTACGGTCGATGGCGAGGGCGAGGGCCCGGCGGACAAGGGGATCGCCCATGGGTTCGCGGGTCACATTCATGCGGTAGAAGTACGTTCCGAGGTAGTCATCGATGTTGATGAGGTCCGGTCGCTCTTCGCGGAGAACCGGAATCTCGTTCGTCGGCACCGTGCTCGTGACGTGGAGCAGGCCGGAATCAAACATCCGCTTCTCCGTGTTCACGTCGACGATGGGAAAGAAGTAAATCTCCCTGATGCGCAAGCGCTCGCGATCCCAGTACGTCGGGCTTTCCGTGACCCGGATGTATTGGTTGGGCCGCCATTCCGTAAGCACGTAAGCACCGTTGCCGATGAAGTTTTCCGGCAGGGTCCAGTCGCCGCTCATGTCCAGCATGCCGCCGTTGGCCTCGATGGTGTCGGGATGGACCGGAAACCAGCTGTAATGTTTGAGCATGCTGAGAAAATGCGGGGTCGGTCCCACGAGACGGAAGCGGAGGGTCTTCCCGTCCACCACCTCGATCCCGACCTCGGAAAAGTCCGCCAGCTGCCCGGTTTTGTAGGCCTCGGCGTTTTCGAGAACGTAGAGCATCTGGCTGTATTCACCCGGAAAGGACGGATGCAGCATGCGTTTGTAGGAATACTTGAAATCCCCCGCGGTCACCGGGTCGCCGTTGCTCCAGCGGGCGTCCTCGCGTAACCGGAAGGTCCAGACGGCGTGATTGTCGCTCGAATCCCATGACGCCGCCACGCCGGGCTCGGGGACGTTGGCATCACTGGGGTGGTAGGCGATCAGGCCTTCGATGAGGGAGGAAATGATCTTGTTTTCGGTCACTCCGGTCGCCCGCTGCGGGTCGAGGGTCTTTGGCTCCGCCCCGTTGCCAAGGAGCAGGATCCCTTCCTCCACCCCTTCGCTGGCGTCGGGGAGGCCGCCACCACAGCCCCCGAGCAGAGGTAAAAGGGAAAGCAGAGCGACGAGGCCGCGAAGACCGCTGCGACAGGGAGGTTGGCGGAATCTCATTCAGGCACCTTTTTGATAATTCGGTTAAAAATGCAAATCCGTTTGAATCCCCCTCCCGGGGAACCGACCTTACCCAACGATTTTTATGAGCTTGGCCAACCAGAAACCGCGCAGCTTCGACTGCCACATGCATACGCCCCTTTGCGGTCATTCCTTCGGGGAACCGGAAGAATACGTCGATACCGCCGTCAGGCGGGGAATCGACCTCCTCTGCTTTACCTGCCATATCCCCATGGCGGTGGAAGGATTCGGACAGGAGGGAACCCGCATGCGCCTCGACCAGCTTCCGCTTTACCGCGATAAAATCGCGGCAGCGGCCGCCTATGGGCGCGAACGGGGCGTGGAAGTCCTCTGCGGTATCGAGGCGGAAATCTTCCCCGAGGAGGAGCCACTGGAGGAAATGAAGGCGTTTCTGGAGCGGGAATCCTTCGATTTCGTTCTCGGCTCCCTTCACCACATGCTTCCGCTCTTCCGGCACTGGTTATACCGCAACGGCCACCACGACGATCGCGGCATCGTCGCGGCGTACTTCCGGACCCTCGCCGGGGCGGCCGCCACCGGCCGCTACGACAGTCTCGCGCACCCCGACGTCATCCGCCTCTACGGCACGCTCAGCGAGCCCTTCGATCCGGCGGCGCATGAGGATGTCATCAAGGAGGCCCTCGACGGAATTGCGGAATCGGGGGTGTGCCTCGAGATCAACACCAGTGGACGTATCAAGGGGGACTACATCGCCCATCCCGATCCGCTCATCATGAAATGGGCCCTCGAACGCGCGATCCCCTTCACCATCGGATCGGATTCACACACCCCTGAAAGGGTCGGGGACGGATTCCGCGAAGTGCTTGCGGATGCGCGGACCCTGGGTTTATCGGCACTGCATTACTTCCGCGAAGGCCGACGTCACCGCCTGCCCTTTTCGCCGGAAATGGCCGGTAGCGGGATCGCTTAAAGCCCTTCGGCCACCTCCGCGGCAAGGGCGCGGAGATTTTCGGAATGCGCGACGACGAGGGTGGAGTAATCATCGCTCCGCCAGGAAGCCGCCGTCCGGAAGGACTGCCATGGCGCCGGCTCTGCGGACTCCGGGTCCTGCCATTGCCACTGCGCGGAAAGCCGGGCTTCTCCCGAAGCATGGCCCTCAAAACGGTCGATATCGAGACGCAGGACCCGCATCGGCGGCCCGTTCCGCGCCGGGACCACCGTCCCCCACGTAACCACCCGCACACCCGGCGCCTGTGCCTCGAGAGCATGGGCGAAGGCCGCGAGGAAGTCGTCCTCGGGGGCCTGCGCCCACTGATGCCATTCGGCGTAACGGATTTCGTGATCGCCGTGGCGGACGGCCAGCCCCGAGCGACGGGCGTATTCCGGGAAACCGGAGCTTTGCAGCGCGACGACCAGGGTCGTTTTCTCCCCTTTGCTGACGTCGTCTCTACCGACCGGAGGGGTTCCTCCGGCGAGCAGGTAGAAACGGGTGGGATCGGTCTCGGGATCCAGCTGGACACAGGCGGGCAGGAAACCGGCCAGCAGCAGGAGCAGAAGGATCCTCGCAGGAAAGGAAAACGTCTTCATGGGATCAGGGAGGGGAAGTTTCCGGCCGGGCACGGCCGCGCAGGATGCTGGACGGATTCCGCTCCAGCAGGAGCGCCAGTTCCGAGAGGCGGCGGGCAAGCGAAGAGAGGTCCTTGAGGGTGCGGCTGAGTTCCCGACGCAGCGGGGAGGCCGGATGGATGCCGGTCTCGACCGATTGGAGCACATTGTTCAGGCTCGTTAAGGTGCCTTCGAGCCGCGATCCGAGGTCTTCGGCCTTTTCGGAAAGAGCGGCGATTTCCTCCTCGGTGGTCTCACTGGCGGCCCCGATTTTTCCCATCGTCGAGCGAAGCGCGGCGAGTGTTTCCTGCAGCTCGCCCGAGGTGACCAGTTCCTGCGCCCCGGCCAGCGTGGCCTCGAGGCGTTGCTGGAGGATTTCCGTATCGACCGGCTCGAGCCGGGTCCGCAGGAGCCGTAGGGATTCGATCAGCTCGCGCCCGATGCCCTCGTAATTGATGGCGGTCAACTGGGCGAAGAGGTCGGTCGTTTCCGTTCCAAGACGGGCCATCACCGAGGGCGTGGTGGGGATTTCCGGATAGGTCGGTTTTATTTGCAGGAGCTGTGGCGGCTCCTCCACACCCGGCGGCAGATAATCCAGCTCGATAAAGAGCTGTCCGGTGATGAAACTCTCCAGCTGCAGCTTTGCCCGGAGCCCATCGGCTATCTGTTCCTTGAAAAGGCGCTTGCGGTCCTCGCCCTCTTTCAGATCCGCCCCGAGCTCGCCGCGCAGGCGCGAGGAGTCGATGCGGACGAAGACCGGCACCGCCGCCGAGTCGCGGGGCTGGTTGTAGCGGATGCGGATATCGTTCACCTTTCCGATCGGCACGCCTTTGAACTTGATGGGCGCCCCCACATACAGCCCGTTCACCGATTCCTCAAAGTAGAGAACCGCGAGGATCTCCTTGCTGAACAACCGTAACGACCCGACAAAGATCAGGGTCGCCGCTGCGAGCAGGCTCGCCCCAAGGACAAAGAAGCCAATCAGGGTCGGGTTGCTGCCGGCTTTTGCCATCGTCGGAGAAGTCTGACGCGTCGGACGCGTCTGACAAGTCGGACTTGTCGAACAAGTCGGACGGGTCTGACGCGTCGGACGGGATTTCTTCTCGCCAAGGGGGCGCGGGCCTTGCAAGGCTGACCACTCCATGGCTGCAGCGGAAGAAGAATCCTGGAATTCGCGCCTCGGCGTCATCCTTGCCGTATCCGGCAGCGCCGTTGGCCTCGGCAACTTTCTACGCTTTCCCGGGCAGGTGGCGGAGTACGGCGGGGGCGCCTTCATGGTGGCCTATTTCATCTCCTTTCTCCTCATCGGCCTGCCCATCTGCTGGGCGGAATGGACGATGGGACGCTACGGCGGCCAGCGGGGCTTTCACACGACGGTGGGAATCTTCAACGCCATCGTGAAGCATCCGAGCGGCAAGTACCTCGGCCTCATCGGCATCGTGATCCCCGTCATCATCTACATGTACTACGTCCTCGTGGAGGCGTGGTGCCTTGGCTACGCGGTCAACTTCCTCGCCGGAAACCTCGATTTCTCGGATCCGGAGAACGTGAGCGACTTTTTCGTCGCTTTCACCGGTGCGGGCGCCGACGGGAGCGGCCTTGGTTTCAGCGGCCTGTCCCAGGTCGGTCTGTTCCTGCTCCTTTGCTTCGCGCTGAACTTTATTCTGATTTTCCGGGGGCTTTCCAAGGGGATCGAGCTGTTCTGCAAGTACGCCATGCCGGCGCTGATCGTCCTCGGCTTCATCATTCTCATCCGCGTCCTCACCCTCGGCACGCCGGATCCCTCCCAGCCGGAGAATTCGGTCAACGCCGGTCTCGGTTTCATGTGGAACCCGAATAAGGTCCTGCTCGTGGAGACGGTCACGGCGGAGGACGGGACCGTTGCGACGACGGAAACGGAAGTCTTCGGGAAGCGCTTCATTGCGGAGGCGGAAGCGCGCGCGGCCGCGGACCCGGCGCTGAGCCTCGTTCGCCGGAGCATCTGGGACCAGTTGCAGAACACGCAACTATGGCTGGCGGCGGCGGGACAGATCTTTTTCTCCCTCTCCGTCGGCTTCGGCATCATCATGACCTATGCCAGTTACCTGAATGAAAAGGACGACGTCGTTCTGAACGGGCTGGCGGCGACGAGCGCGAACGAATTCTGCGAAGTCACCCTCGGGGGCCTCATCACCATACCGGCGGCGGTGGCCTTCCTTGGCTCGGCGGGGGCGGTCGGGAGCACCTTCGCCCTCGGCTTCCATGTCCTGCCGAACGTCTTCGGGGAAATGCCGGCAGGCAACCTCTTCGGCTTTCTCTTCTTTTTCCTGCTTTTCCTCGGCGCGGTCACGAGTTCGCTTTCCATGCTGCAACCGGGCATCGCCTTTCTCGAGAGCGCGATGAACATCAACCGCAAGCAGTCGGTGGCGGTTCTCGGCTTCATCACCGCCCTTGGGACGCTTTTCATCGTCTACTTCTCCAAGGACCTGAAAGCGCTTGACACCCTCGATTTCTGGATCGGCACCTTCACCATCTTCGTTCTCGCGACCATCCAGATCATCGTCTTCGCGTGGGTCCTCGGGATCCCGCGGGGCTTTGCCGAAGCGGAGAAAGGGGCGAGCATCCGCATCCCCCGCTTCTTCGGCTTCATCATGAAGTTCGTCACGCCCGTCTTTCTCCTCGCCATCTTTTTCTTCTGGGCGGCGGAAAAGATTTTCGGGCACAACCTGCTGACCGGGGAGGAGGTGCCCTCCGGCTACGTGGACGATCTCTTCGGGGCCAACCCCAATCCGGTGGCCTGGATGTCGATCGTGCTCATCTTCCTCCTGGCGGGATTCGTCTTTCTGATCGTGAATTCCAGCGAACATTTCCATAAGTTGTCCCACGCGAAGGGGGACGAGGAACCAACCTCGAACACGGAGGCATCATGAATCTTGGCGGCTGGATCATTCTCTTTCTTTCCGTGGGGACCGTTACGGCGCTTTTCGCCTGGTGTATCTGGAAAGTCCTGCGCACACCCGGTGAAACCGAACACCTTCACGGCTTCGACATGGAAATGCCGGACAAATAGCAATGCCCCTATGGAAACGACCTACGAAAAGTTAGTGCAGGAGTGCAAACGCCTCGACCGCCTCGGCAGTATCGGCGGCTTTCTGGCATGGGACGAACGGGTCTTCATGCCGCCGCAGAGCGGCGACCTGCGCGGCGAACAGAACGCGGCCCTTGCGGAACTGGTCCACCGCGAAACGGTCCGCCCGGAAATCGGAAAGTGGATCGATGAACTGGAAGGCCAATGGGAGGCCCTCAGCCGACCGCAACAGGCGGTCGTCCGCGACGCGCGCCGCGACTACGACAAGCGCACGCGCCTGCCCGCCGCCTTCGTCGCCCGCAAGACGAAGGCCCGGACCGCCTCCTACCAGGCATGGGTGCGGGCGCGGCGTGAAGACGACTTTCCCGTCTTCCTCCCCTACCTCGAAGAACAGCTCGAACTGGCGAAGGAAGAGGCGGGTTACCTCGATGCCAGCGATCCCTACGACTACTGGGTGGACGACTTTGATCCGGGCATGAACGCCGGCATCATCGAGCCCATCTTCAGGGAATTGCAGCCGCGGCTGAAGGAAATCGTGGAAACCATCCTCGCCGATCCCGACCAGCCGGACAAGACGGCGCTTCGCGGCTTTGATGTCGGGGCGCAGGAACGCTTTCTCAAGGAGGTCGTGCGCGACCTCGGCTTTGATTTCGAGCGCGGCCGCATCGACAGCACGGTCCACCCGTTCTGCGGCGGGCACGGGCGCGACATCCGCATGACCACCCGCTACGATCCGGACAATCCGCTCGATTCCCTCTCCAGTGCCATGCACGAGGCGGGGCATGCCATGTATGAGCAGGGGCTCCCCGACGCCTTCGCCGGCACCGCCCTCGGCAGTGCCGTGGGCATGGCCGTGCACGAATCGCAGTCGCGGCTCTGGGAAAACCAAGTCGGACGCAGCCGCGAGTTCTGGAGCTATTACGAACCGAAATACCGCGCCGCTTTTCCCGAGCCGCTGCGCTCCTTCTCTTCGGAGGAGCTGTTCCGCGCCATCAACCAGGTCGCCCTCACCCCCATCCGCGTCGACGCCGACGAGGTCACCTACAACCTCCACATCCTCCTGCGCTTCGAACTGGAGAAGGCCCTCTTCGACGGCTCCCTGAAGCCGGCCGAGCTTCCCGAGGCGTGGAACGCCGCCTCCGCCCGCATCATCGGCTACACGCCCAAAAACAACGCCGAGGGCTGCCTGCAGGACCTCCACTGGTGCGAGGGCCTGTTCGGCTACTTTCCCTCCTACTGCCTCGGCAATCTCCTCGCCGCCCAGCTCTGGTACCGGATCCTCGAGGACCTTCCCGGATTGCCGGAGCAAATCGCCGCCGCCGATTTCCAGCCCCTGCTGCAGTGGCTGCGCACCCACGTGCACCAGCGCGGACGCCTGACCTACACGAATGATTTCGCCCGCGAGGTCACCGGCGCGGAACTTTCCCCCGCCGCCCTTGTCCGCTACCTCCGGGAGCGTTATTTGTCCCTTTACAGTCCATCCTGATGCACCTTAATTCCCACCCATTCATGAGGCGCCTTCTCTTTTCATTCTTGCTGTTTCCCATTCTCGCCGGCCCTGCCTTCGCGGAGGATATCCTCGTTAAAACGCGCCTGAGTTCCACGGAAATCCTCGATCCGCAGGAGGTCGCCACGCTGGATCTGCACGACTTCTTCCAACGCTACCCGTCGCCCGGCCCCGTTGCCACATTCGTCATCCCGATGCCCGAGCCGGCCGGCGAAAGCGAACTTTTCCTCAGCTACCAGACGGACGCCACCGGGGGTATTGTCAGGGACGCTGCAGGCAATCCCATTCCGGTAAATGAGGAAGGCAGCCCCACCGTCACCATACCCGTTTTCCACCTACAGGAAGGCGGGGAATACCGCAACATCTGGGAAATCACGGATGCCGAGGCCTTCGTCTGGCATGAGCACGAACTGGAATACCAGTTGCTCGCCGAACAGACGCCGACGACGGTCGCCAACTTCATCACCTACGTGCGGGAAGGAGCTTACGACGGCACCATCATCCATCGCAACGAATCCAATAATCACCGCTTCACCGCCGAGGGCTTTCAAACCATCGACAACCCGCTGCCCATCGTCCAGGCGGGCGGATGGAAACTCTACGAAGGGGAGGAGGACCACCTCCTCGATGGCGTCACCACATTCCCCAGCATCCCCTTTGAAGCGGGGGTGGACCACACCCCCGGCACCCTCGCCATGGCCCGGACCCAGTTTCTCGATTCCGCCACTTCCCAGTTTTTCTTCAATGTCGAGGACAATACAGGCACCTTCAGCTCCTCCACCAGCGGAAGGAACCCCTACAGCGTCTTCGCGACCCCCGTGGAGGAAGCCAACGCCGTCGAAGTCCTGAAGCAGTTCGCCACGGCGCCCATCCATGACTTGACCAATATTTTCCCGGGCCTGCCCTTTCAGGCGATCCCGATGTACACGCCGTATTGGGACGACAAGGACAGCTACGCGCGGATTGCCGAGGTCCGGGTTTCCGAGGGAGATCCCTCCGGTATCTCTTACAGCTGGGTCTTCGCTGATGCGCCGGCCGATGAGGAGCCTTCGGAAGAGGTTCTCGCCAACCGGGCCGCCTTCACCATCGAGGTCGTCGACAACGAGCTCCGCATCAGCCGGACCAGTACCGGAACGACTCGGATCGAAGTCACCGGGGAGACCGACGACGGCCAGAAAACGACCTCCACCGTCAACATCGCCGGCTATGACGAAGCCGCCCTGGACCTTTTCCCCAACTCCCGCATCGACCTCAATGGCTGGCTGGAAAGCGCCTGGTACGGATTTCTCAGGGCCGATGGCACCCTTCCCTTCCTCGCCCATAACAATCACGGCAATCAGTACGTCCCTCCGGAAAGCTCCGGCAGCTTCTTTCTCGTCTACGACTACGGCCTGCAGGCATGGTTGTACACGACCAGCAGCCTGTACCCGTACGTCTTCAACTACGGCCTCGAAACCTGGCTCTGGTATTCGGAAGGAACCGGCAACGGGGCCGAGCAGGCGCGCTGGTTCTACCGCTTCCCCGTCGGCGATGAGGAGGGCGATTGGCTTCAGGAGCCGGACCTGATCCCCGCCGGATAAAGCTTATCGCGGCCGATAAGGTCGCAGTTCGCGGAATTCCGCGCGCAGGAGGTCTTGCATTTCCTTGCGCAGGGAGGCGGGGATCTTCTGGACCGCCGCGTCCAGATCGTCGGCCAACGTCTCACGACTTCGGCTACCCGTCTCTTCTGCGGCCAAAGTCTCACGACTTCGGCTACCCGTTTCTTCCGTAGCCGAAGTCGTAAGACTTTGGCCCTCCCATTCCTCCGAAGGCACGGGAATGGGGGTCAGCCGGTCACGCCGGGGCGGGATCAGGCTTTTTTTTTTCCTGCTTCCCCGGCGGGACTTTCTTCGAGGCCCTTCAACTCCCGGACGAGCTGGTCGAGGGCGCGGGTGCGGCCGGCCTCGACGGCGCGCAGGAGGGCGACCTCGAAGTTGACCTTTTCGGAGAGGCCCTTCTGCAGCGCGGACTCGCTGTCCTGCAACGCGTCGAGCATGCGCATGAGGGATTCTGCGGCCAGATCGGCGCCGAGAGTTGCCTCGGTGGAAGTCCCTTCGATCTTCCGGAGCATGACTTCGCGGAGGTACCGTTCCACATCGAGCAGCACCCGGTAGAGATCGCGCCCTTCCCCACTGAAAGCCTCCACGAGCCG
>JAAAOD010000142.1 GCA_009908535.1 Verrucomicrobiota bacterium | reverse complement strand
AAGGCGTCGAGGAAGATAAAGGTCAGGGAATCAGGCTGCATGGGCGACCTCCTTTCGACTGCGTTTCTTCAGCGCGGCGAAGACGAAGAGCCAGAAGGCGAGGACGAAAAAGCCGCCGGGCGGGAGGACGAAAATCGCCCATGGCTGGAAGTCCGCGCCGAACAAGGCCACACCGAAAATGCTGCCGCTGCCGAGGACCTCGCGCACGACGCCGATGCAGAGCATGGCGAAGGTGAAGCCGACGCCCATGCCCAGCGCGTTGACGAACGCGTTCGCGACCGGATTCTTCGAGGCGTATGCTTCGGCGCGGCCGAGGATCATGCAATTGACGACGATGAGCTGGATGAAGGCACCGAGAGCCCTGTACAGATCGAGGCTGATGGCCTGGATAGCGTAATCGACAATCGTGACAAACGTGGCGATGACGATGATGTACGTGGCGATCCGCACCTGCTTGGGGATGTAGTTACGCAGGAGGGAAACGAGGACGCCGGAGGACAGGAGGACAAAAGTCGTAGCCACGCCCATGGCGAGGGCGTTCGTGGCGGTGTTGGACACGGCCAGGACCGGGCACAGGCCCAGCAGCATGACGAAGACGGGGTTGTCCCGCCAGACGCCCTGGGTGAAGACGCTCCAGCTGAGAGGATCGGGTTCGCGGGGATCCTTGATCACAGCGTTCCTCCTCCTTCTTCCGGGGATGCCTTCTGGAGTTTGTGCAAATGCTTCTGCAGGATGGGAAGTTTCCCGGCGGCGCTGTTATTGATCGCCTCCCCGATGGCCTTGCAGGTGACGGTGGCCCCGGAAATGGCGTCGATCTGCCACGGGTGTTCCTTTTCGCCGTGCTTTACCGTGACAATCTCGTGCGCCAGTCCGGTTCCGGCCTCGTTGAGGCCCGCCTCGAGGGCGTGGAAGTTGGCGAGAAAGTCGGGATCCGTCTCGACACGGTCCCCGAGACCGGGAGTTTCCGAGCTTTGTAGAACCGTCATGCCGGTCACTTTCTCCGTTTCCGGTACATATCCGTAGAGAATCTTCACGACATCCTGGTAACCGCGCGCCGATCCCTCAAGGGCCACTCCGGTGAGACGGCCCTCCTCGTCATATCCAGCGAATACATTGGCCCGGGCAAGGGCATCGTCGGGCAAGGGCTGGAGCCCGGCTTCGTCGATGCGGAAATTTCGCCGCTCTGATGCCTCGGGAAGGACCTCGAAGACCGCTTTTTCCAGGGCCGCGCGACGGTTCTGCAGGATCGGTTCCATGGTCAGCTGATGGGTCGTCGCGACGAGGAAGCCCGACATGATGGCCACGCCGGCCAGCGTGGCGATGAGGCGGAAGCTGGACGGCGCGGAGGCGTTTTGCTGGGGCAGGCCGTTGCTCATGACGATTCGGGGGCGGGACGGGCGCCGTAGCGGCGCGGCTGTGTGATGGCGCTGATCAAAGGCGAGCAGACATTGCCAAGGAGGATGGCGTACATCACTCCCTCGGAAAGACCGCCAAAAAAACGGATGAGGACGGTGAGGAACCCGATGAGGACCCCATAGAGCCAGACGCCTCTAGGGGTAACCGGGGACGCGACCATGTCTGTGGCCATGAAGACGGCCCCGAGCATCAAGCCGCCGGAAGCAAGGGTGAAGAGCGGATCCGGGTAGACTTCGGGATTGATAAAATGGAAAACCGCGGAGAAGGCGGCGGCGGTGCCGAGGATCCCGACCGGAATGCGCCAGTTCATCATGTTGCGGTAAACCAGATACAGCCCGCAAAGGAGAATGAGAAGAGCGGAGGTTTCGCCGCTCGAACCGGCGGTGGTTCCGATGAAGAGGTCGAAGGAACTTTGCTGGACCTGCTCGAATTTCATTTGGGCAAGCGGCGTAGCCCCGGTGAAGGTATCGGGAGCGGTCTGCGCGAGCCAATTTTCGATGGGTACCGGCTTGAGGAAAGGAAGCGTCAGGGTAGAGGGAATGAATTCGCTGAAGCGGTTGGCCGGGGCGTACGGAACCCATGTCGTCATGGGAACGGTGAAGGCGGCCTGCGCGAAAGCTCTCCCGACAAGGGCGGGGTTCATAATGTTGAAACCAAGGCCGCCGAAGAACATCTTTCCCACCGCGATGCCGAAAATCCCGGCCACCGCCGCCATCCAGAGCGGGAACCCCGGGGGCAGGGTGAGGGCGAGGAGGATGCCCGTGATCGTCGCGCTCCAGTCATTGAGGGTGGAGGCTTTGCCGGAGAGGCGGCAGATCCCATGTTCGGTCAGCAGGCAGGAAGCCGTCGTGACCACGATGAGGGCGAAAACGCTGATGCCGAATTCCCACACCGCGAAGGCGCATACCGGCAGGAGCGCGTAGACGACATTGCGCATGATGACATCCACCGAGGGCGTCTCGCGCAAATGGGGCGAAGTCCGCAGGAGAACATGCGGTTGCGGCGCGGCGGTACTGGCCGTGGATGCGCTCATGAGGCCTTTGCCTTCTCCCGGTTGGCGGCTTTGGCAATGCGGAAATACTGGACAAGGGGAATGCCTGCCGGGCAGACGTAACTACAGCAGCCGCATTCGAAGCAGTCGTTGAGGTGGAAGGATTCCGCCATTTCCGCGTAGCGGTGCTTGTAGGCCAGTTTGCCCATCTGGCAGGGGTTCAGGATCATCGGGCAGGCTTCAACACAATGACCGCAGCTGATGCAGGGGTAGGCATTCTGAAAGGTCTGCTCCTGCAGTTCCTGCTCGGTCAGGACGAGGAGCCCTCCACATCCCTTCGTAATGGGGACGTCAAAGGAACTTACGGTGCTGCCCATCATAGGCCCGCCCATGATGATGGTTTGCTCCTTTCCACGGAAGCCGAGGTATTCAAGAATATAGCGAATGGGCGTTCCGATGGGGACGAGGTAGTTGCCGGGCCTTTCGATCCCGGGTCCGGTGATGGTGACGACGCGCTCGATGACACCCTGGCTGCGCGGGAGGAGCGCACCCAGCTGCGCGGTGGAAGAGGCGTTGAAGACGGCGAGCCCGACCGAGGACGGGTAGTTGCCGGAAGGGATCTCGACGCCGAGAATGGCCTTCGCGAGCATTTTCTCCGCACCCTGAGGATATTTTGTGCGCACGACTTGCACGGTGATGCTGCCGTCGGCGGGAAGGTGGGCGCGGAGGGCCTCCGCTACTTCCTGCTTGTTGTCCTCAAGGCCGATGATCCCGTGCTCCGCCCCGAGGGCCTTCATGAAAATGCGCGTTCCGGCGACGAGGTCGGCGCCATCCTCGAGCATGACGCGGTGATCGGTGGTGAGAAACGGCTCACATTCGCAACCGTTGATGAGAACGGTGTGGACCTCGTGACCTTTGGGAGGGGAGAGCTTGACATGGGTGGGAAAGGCGGCGCCACCGAGGCCGACGAGGCCCGTGCCCTGGACCGCCTTGATGAGCTCGTCCTTCGACATCGCATCGACATCGCGGGGCGCGCTGTAGCGGACCTCCTGGCTGTCTCCCGGATACACCTCGAGAATGATCGAGCGTGTGTAGGGACCTTTCGCGGTGGGCATGAGGTCGATGTCGCGGATAATTCCGGTAGCGGGGGCATGGAGCGGTACGGAGACAAAACCGCCCGCGCCGGCGATCGGCTCACCGCGGACCACCTCCTGCCCTTTATGCACGAGACACACCGACGGCGCGCCCGTGTGCTGCGCCAGCGGCAGCACCAACTCCGGCGGAAAAGGCAGGCGCCGGATCGGCCTGTCGGCCGTCGCTCCCTTGTTTTCGGCCGGATGGATTCCGTGCGGGAACGACCGCCGGAACCAATTCGCCGGGGCGAGCATTGCAAACAGATCCCGTGTCATGATATTTCGCACCTACTGGAATTTCTCCGCGCGCTTGACGAGCTTATCGAGGCCCTTCTCGTTCGGATCGGGTGGGGTGCCCGGGTGGATACAGCGCCCGGTGCACTTTTCGGCCGCACGGACAATGTCCTTGAAGGGGCCGCCCTTCGGATCCTTGACGAAAGCCTTCTTGTTTTCGTCGTAGGCGAAGATCTTCGGATTGATGTTTACGCACTCGTCGCAGGAGGTGCATTCCGTCTGGTCGATCCAGACGGGGTCAAAGGCCGTCGCAGTGGCGGTTCCCTCCGCCGCCGGGGCGGTCCCTTCCTCACCGGGAGCGAGCTCCGGGAAGGCAGCTTCCCCTTTCAGCATGGCCATGAGCCCCGAGGCCAGTTTCTGCGCCGTTTCGCCGCGGACGCGGTCGGCGATTTCCTCGGGATCGACCTTGCCGGTCAGGCCGGCGACACCCTTGAGGAGGTGCCAGAAGGAGCGGCGTTCCTCCGTCGAGCGAACCATGTCCTCGGAGACGAGGACGCGCATTAACTCGTTCTTCTTATTCACCGCCCAGATGTAGGGATAGAGGTCTTCGCGGTCCTCGGTTTCCATGTCGATGAACTCGGTGAGCGGTACCATGGTATCGTTCCATGTATCCGGTGGCGCGACGCGGAAGTGCTTGCGGAAGCGGGCTTCCTGAACGGCGAAGTCGGCGAAGGTCATGGGGATTTCCATCTGCTGCGCGTTGCCGTCTTCGTCGGTGTAATCGAGCTGGTAACGCGGCCAGTCGCCGTCGATCTCGGGATTGCCCTCGAGGTCGAAGCATTCCTCCCATGTCCCGCCGGCGTCGGGGTCGAAGCGCAGGATCGGGTAGGCGCGGGACTCAAGCGCCATCTTGCTGCGCATCATGGTGGCATCATCGGAGACCCCGTGTTCGGGCTGGCAGACCGCGTAGACGTTGAAGAGGGCGGGGCGGCGGGCGTTGAGGCCGTCGATAAAGCCCTCGATCATGTGCGTGTAGTTGGCGAGGTTGGCCTGCAGAATGAAGGCGGTCCGATGGGCGGCCCCGATGAGGCTGATTTCCTTGCGGATCTCGCCCTTGCCCTTCCACGTTTTTCCGAAGGGGGCCATATCGGAAACCTGGCCGACGAAGCCGGAGGTGCAGGCCTGTCCGCCGGTGTTGGAATAGACCTGAGTATCGAGGACGAGGACCTTCACCGGGCGTCCGGCCATGAGGAGCCGGGAGAGGTTCTGGAAGCCGATGTCGTACATGGCCCCGTCGCCGCCCACGGCGACCACGGGCGGGGAGAGGAGGAATTCCTCGTCGCTGAATTCCTGCCAGTCAAAGTAACGCAGCGATTCCTCGAGTTCCTTGAAGTCACCTTCGCCGGCGAGTTCGGCCTCCGCCATGCGGATGTCCTTGAATCCGTCGGCCATGCTCCGCATGTGCCCTTCGTAGATACCGAGGGCGAGGGAGGGCGCGTCCTGAAACAAATGGTTGGACCACGGGAAGGGATACGGATTGTAGGGGAAAGTGGATCCGTAAACGGAACTGCAGCCGGTGGCGTTGGTGAAACCGAGGTTGGCGCGCCCGTTGCGCGTGGTGCCTTCCTCGTAGCGCCATTTGAGATCCTTAAGGCGGGCGAGAAGATTGCTCGCCCATTGCAGCCACTCCTGATCGATAGGCTGGCCGGCCTTGCCTTCATCGAGCTTTTGCGCGAGCTCGGAAAGCTTGAGGTCGTGACCGCGATGGGAAGTGATGGCCTCCTGGATGGCGGAGAGGTCGTTGATATCGACCGTCGCGGCCAGCTTGTTGCGGATATGGCTTTCGAGCTTCGCGATCAGCTCCTCAAGCCGCTGCACCTGCTTGTGCACCCGTGGCTGCATGAGCGCGGTGATGGTGCTGGTGAAAATGTGCAGGACGCTCTTCTCCCCGCAGCCCGTGCAGGAACCGTCGCCGCAGACCATGGACTGGAAGACCGATTTATCCAGCAGCATGGTTTCGAGGGCCCCGATCTTTTCATCAATGTCGTCGATACGGATGAACTCCTTGCGCGTATTCGGCAGGTTGAGCCAGAAATCCCAGTTCTCCTGTAGATTTTCGACGGACGCGGAGGTCTGTTCCTCGGCGGTCAGGGCTCCGTCGTCGCAGACGTCGATACACAGCATGCAGCCCTTACAGGCGTAGGGATTGACGGTGATGGCGAAGAGGCCGCCGGAACCCGGTTCCGCCTTTTCGCGTTGCTGGAAGTACGGTTTCGTAAGGGCGAACTTGAAATCGCCCATGGCCTCGCGGAACCAGTCGAATTCTTTCGCGAGGTCCTCGGCCTGACCGTTCTCTTCCGCGATGGTCTCGTCGATGGCCTTGTTCAGCAAGGGGGCGGTTTCGATGGAATTGGTTTCCCATTCCCCGACCAGGGAGCGCATCTTTTTTTCCACCGTACGGACGGCCTTCGGCAGCAGTTTGACCTCGTGGCCGGCTTTTTCGACTTGTTTGATGGCGGTGGAAAAGACGTCGGAGACGGAATTGACGAGCCCGGGGATGGCGCTGTCGGGGCAGACGGTGAAACATTCACTACAGGCGGTGCACTTTTCCGGATGCCAGACCGGATGGGTGAACCGGATCTTCGTCATGTCGCGGTAGACGCCTGTGTTGGCGGGCATCACGGCAAGGGCGTTGAAGGGATCGGCAAGATTGTCGTTGGGGTGACCCCCGGCATAGAAGCTCCCCGTCTGCTCCCAGAAGCGGTGAATGTCGGTCTTCGGATCCGCACTCGCCGGCATGCGTTTGAGCATGATGGGCAGGTTGGTATCCATGCGGGCTTCTTTCGTCCCGCTTGCGGTGGTTTCCATTTCCGTGATTTCGGTGATCTGATCGAAACCGCGGCGAACGACCCGCATGTTGTCCTCGACGACGCGCGCCCCTTTGGAACCGAACTTTTTCTCCACCTGGCCGTGGATGGCCTTGAAGAGGGATTCCTCCGTGAAGCCGGCCGTCTCCATGAGCGTGGAACCGGCGAAGAAGGCCCCCTGGAAGGCAATGCCCTGCATGCGGAACTGCAGTTCCGGATCGCTTGCTTCCTCCCGGGCGATCTTGAAGGCGTCCAGGTAGAACATGCGGATCTCCTGCTTGACGATGTGGTTGCGGGCCCATTCCGGAATGGACTGCCAGACCTCCTCCGAGGAAGGGAGCTCGCTCTGGATGATGAAGGTGCCGCCTTTCTTCAGGCCGAAGAGCGGATTGGAATGACTGAAGACATTCGGATCCGGGGAGAGGACCGCATCGACGAAGAAGTATTCGCAGTTGATGCGGATCGGTTCCGGCGCGGCGGACAGGTAGTAGGTGGTCGGCTGGCCCTTTTTCTCGGAACCGTACTTCGGATTCGCTTTAATATCGTATCCAAGAAGGTCATACAAAGTGATGGCAAGGTTCTTTCCGGTGGTGATGGCGCCCCAGCCACCGACGGAGTGCATGCGTACGGTGATGGCGCCTTTGGGGAGCAGGTTCGGGTTCTCGCTTCCCTTGACGGCGAGGTCCTTGACCGTTGGATACAGGTCCTGCAGTTCCGCCTGGTAGATGTCCGCCTTCGGGGTGGAGGGCTTGTCGCGGAGAAAGTCGACGGAAAGGTAGAAAAATTTCCGGCGGTTTCCGTCCGGGAGCATATTCTCGACCGCGCCGACGACGCCTTCGGGCTGCAGGTCACGGCTGCCGAGGCCGAAACAGCCGGAGTAAAGGGGCGGCATGTCGGAGGCCTTTTTGTAGGTGGCCAGATCCGGATACGGCTTGTCCGCCTTACCGTTGGCACTGCTTCCGTTTTCGATACACTTGGCCATGGTGGCGCGGATTTCACGGATAAGCGGTAGATCGCCGGCCAGTGGCTGGTCGGTGCGCTCGAGGACGACAACTCCCTTGCGCCCTTTGATGATCTCCCCGAGGAGATCGGACGGGAAGGGACGGAACATCGTCATGTTAACGACGCCGACTTTGAGCTTACGGGATTCACGCATGTAGTCGGTGACCGCCTCGGCGGTGCCGACGACGCTTCCCTGGCCGATAATGAGGTAATCGGCGTCCTCGCAGCGGTAGGTGCTGATACGGGCGTAGGTGCGGCCGGTGAGCTCCGAATACTCGGCCATGCACTGGTCGGTAAGGGCCTGGATGTGGTCGAAGAAATAGGGACGCTGTCCGGCCACGGATTGCATGTAGGCATCCTGGTTCTGGACGGGGCCGGAAAGGACGGGGTTGTCCACATCCCAGAGCTTGGGGACGCGGCGGCGGGACTTTCCGTAGAGAATGCGCTGGCCCGGTGTGGGAGTATCGATCATGTCCTCGGCGTGGCCGAGGAACTCGTCGATGAGCTCCCGTTCGGGAATGCGGAGGGTCTCGATGAGGTGCGTGGTCAGGAAGCCGTCCTGCCCGACCGCGCCGGGGGTCAGGGAGAGTTCGGCGATCTTGCGCGTGATGAGGTTGAGGTCCGCGGCCTCCTGGGCGTTTTTGGCCATGACCTGGATGAAGCCGGTGTCGTCCATGAGATGGTAATCGTCATGACCGGCATGCACGTTGAGGGTGGATTTGGTGATGGCGCGGCAGCCGATGTTGAGGATGTAGGGAAGCCGCTTGCCCACGGCCGCGTAGAGGGACTCGTGCATGTAGGCAATGCCCTGTCCGGAGGAGAAGTTGGAGGCGCGCAGCCCGCTCATGGACATGCCCGCGGTCATGCCGGCCGCGGCATGTTCGCCCTCCGGCTCCACGAAAATCAACGGGCGCCCGGCGGTGTTGATGTGTCCCTTGGCCGCTTCCTCCGCCCAGTATTCGCCCATCTGGGTGGAAGGGGTGATGGGATAAGCGCCGGCCGCGTCGCTGGACTCGCGCTCGCACATGATCACGGCGGAATTGCCATCCATGGCGGAAAGAATGCCGGGGTATTTTACGGAGGTGGTTTTGTCGGTTACCATGGGATCTTCCTGTTCTGCGTGGTGAAAAATATAGTTGTAGTGAAAAAATAGCTACGAATGGTCCTTGAAATCCGGTTCGATGGGGAGGGGGTCCTCGCGGACGATCCGCTTGGCGGCGGCCCCGCGGACGGCCTTGTGATCCTCCAGCCAGACAATGGCCCCGGTGGGGCAGCGCTGGGTGGGCAGGGGCGTAGCGAGGTGGTTTTTGGAATAATCGACGACGGCGAGGTTGTTTTCGATCTTGATCAATCCCTCGGGCGCGTCGGCGGCGCAGCGCGCGCAGCCGGTGCAGGCGACCTCGCATTCGGCGAGGGCCTGGTCGCCCTCGGCCAGGCTTTTGCAGGCCACCCAGAGCTTATGGCTGACCGGATGCAGCTCGAAAAGGTCCAGCGGACAGGCGACGACGCAATCATTGCAGGCGACGCACTTGTCCTCGATGACGACCGGGAGGCCGTGCCGGTCCATATAGATGGCGTCGAAGTCGCAGGAGCGTTCGCAATCTCCGAGGCCGACACAGCCCCAGGCGCAGGCCTTCCCCCCACCGCCGGTGACGACGGCGGCGCGGCAGCTTTCGATTCCCTTGTATTGGGCCCGCATGCGCGCGACATGCTTGCCTCCCGCGCAGGCGAGGCGGGCGACCTTGCGTTCCTCACCGCCCAGGGCAACGCCGAGGAGATCGGCGATAAAAGCGGACATTTCGGCCGTGTTGACGGTGCATTCGCCGGGATTCTTTTCGCCTTTGACACAGGCCTCGGCAAAGGCGCGGCAACCGGGACAACCGCAGGCTCCGCAGTTGGTGCCGGGAAGGAGACCTTCGACCTCCTCGATGCGCGGGTCTTCCTCGACGTGCAGTTTACGGTTGGCAATGGCCAGAGCGGTGGCCAGCAACGCGCCGAGTCCCCCCATGAAGAGGAGGGCTTCGCCAAGGGCTGCTGCAAGGAGGGGGATCACAAAAAGAAGGGGGTCAGGAGGTCTTCGGAGATCGCATAAAGGGAAATCGGCGGGTTTGT
>JAAAOD010000146.1 GCA_009908535.1 Verrucomicrobiota bacterium | reverse complement strand
AATGGCTCCGAACAAGCCCATGAGGCGTTGCGTCATCTCGACAAAAGCGGGCCGGACATGATCGCAGCGCAGGGAGACCTCACCCCCGGCGAAAGGGGCCACCATGAGGAGCGCGGAGAGCATCTGGCTGCTGGCCCGGGCATCGACCTCCCAGGGGCCGGGCTTGAGGCCGTCTGTTGCCACCGTGAAGGGGAATTTCCCGGGTTCACCGTGAAAGGTGAAGCGGGCCCCGAGGTCGGCGAGGGCCCGGAAGAGGCCGTCCATGGGGCGGCGGTACATCTCCTCGTCCCCGTCAAAGTGGTAGCACCCGCCCCGGCGCAGACAGACAAGCGCGGTAAGGAAACGGGCGGCGGTCCCGGCATTTCCGACCTGCAGAGAGGCCTCGGCGACAGGAATGTCTCCTCCCCGCCCCCCGATCCGGATCTCCCCTTCCGCCGCCGCCGCCTCGACCCGGAAGCCGAGCTGGCGGAGAGCGTCCACCAGCAGCCGTGAATCGCGACTGAAAAGAGCGCCTTGCAGGCGCACCGGACCCTCCGCGAGCGCGCCGAGAACGAGGGCGCGATTGGTCAGGCTTTTCGATCCGGGCGGACGGATCCGGCCCGAGCAGGGGGCCCGCCAGGGCTGAACCGGATATGGATCGGGAAGGCTCATTGCAGATCCTGCCGGTAAAGGCGCGCTTCCTCGAGGAGGCCGGCAACCTTCTTCCAATCCTCCTCGCGAAGCGCAGAGGAAAACTCCGCCAACAGGGTCCGGAACTCCTCCAGCACCCCGAGAAGGGGGTCCCTGTTATGCTCGCAGATGGAGGTCCACAGGCCGGAGCTGCCGGCGGCGACGCGGGTCGTGTCGAGGAGGCCGGTTCCGGCGAGCGCTTTCCAGCGATCGGGCTTCTCCGCGAGGAGAGAACAAAGGAGGGAGGCCAGCATGTGGGGTAGGTGGCTGATGGCGGCGACGATGCGGTCATGCTCCTCGGGGGAAAGGCGGGTTACCCGCATGCCGAGGGCCTCCCAGAAATGGACGATCCGCGCTGTGGCCTCCCCGCTTGTCGCCGCGAGCGGGGTAACGATGCAGGCCCGTTCGTTGAAAAGATCCTCCCGGGCGTTTTCCATCCCCGTCTTTTCAGAACCGGCCATGGGATGGGAGCCGACAAAGTGAACCCCAGCGGGCAGGACCGCGGTTGTCTCCCGGCAAATGCGGGCCTTCGTGCTGCCAACATCGGTCAGGAGAGCCCCGGGGGCGAAACCGCTGCGCACCCGTTCAACGAGAGGAGCAATGCGGTCGACCGGGGTGCAGAGAACGACAATTTCACTCTCGCGGACAGCCTCCGCCGGATCTTCCGCCACCGAATCGCACCATTCCGACCCGAGACAGGCATTGCGGGCCTCCGCGCGGCGCGCCCATACCCGCACCCGCTGCACGAGGCCCCGCTGCCGGGCCGCCATGCCGAGGGATGCGCCCAGAAGGCCCGGGCCGAGGATGGTCATTTGTCCGCACACTCCCGCCTTTTATGCCGCCGCCCCCCGCCCCTGAAAACCTTTTTTTCCAATCGGGCATGAACTCAGCTTGAAGACGAGGTTCCGATTGCCATTCTGCCGGGAAGAACCGAGCCTTTCCGCAGAATTCTTCAACCTCCACCTTCATGCGACTCTTTCAGAAATACGGAACCCGCGCGAGCGAGGTCCAACGCGCCAAGCGGGAATTCTTCCTCCGCCTGGCCCTCATTTGCGCCGTCCTCATCTTTTTTGCAGGGATGCTTGTCATCACAAGATTCAGTCCGCGGCTGGATGAAGCGACGCGCGACCAACTGCCCGAGCCAGGCAACCGGGGCGATCCCCTCGCCAACCCCAACCTCAACCGGCTCCGCGCCGAAGTGGATGAACGGCTGCAGCAGTTCCAGAAAGCGCGCGCTGCCGGTGAGGTGGCGCTGGAAGAGCTCGATCTGCTCGATCAGGCTATTGAGAAGCAGCGCCGCGTCATCAGTTTCCGCGGAAGCGAGATCGCTCCCAAGGCGGATCTTGATTCCCTTGAGGAACTCCTCTCGAGACGCGACGACGAGATGGGAAAATTCCTCATGGCCCAATCCCGGCGGCTGCAGAGCGCCGCGGAGGAAAGCCTGGCCGCCGGGAAAGAGGAGGAGGCCCTCGGGCAATACCGCCGGGCGAGGAACCTCCAGGAGGAAATCAACGACCAGTACCCCCGCTCCTCGGAACGGGATCCCAGTCGACTGCACACCTTGAACAACCGTATCCTCAACCTTGAGACCCGGCCACTGGCCGCAGAAGCGGACCGTCTTCGCGAACAGGCCCTTTCCCTGGTCGAGGGAGGGCGTTACGACGAGGCCCTTGCAGCCATGGAAGGGGCCCTGGAGAAACAGCAGACGCTCAATGAGGAGTACCGCCGCTCCCGCTTTGCCTCTCTCGCCCGCCTCAAACAATTCCGCGACACCTGGAAATCGGTCCAGATCGCCGAGGACCGCAACCGCGTGCGCCGGCTGATCGAGGAAGCCCGTATCGCCCTCGACGTCGAGGACCCGGAGCGCGCACTTGCCCTTACAGAGGAAGCCGAAGTTCTACAGAACCGGGTCATGGCCCGGTTCCCGGAGAGCGAAGAGGCGGACCCGGAAATCCTCGCCAGCATCCAGCGCATGCAGGACACTGCTTCGAGTCTGCCCCGGTTCACGGAAATCCGGTCCATGCGCGAGGAAGTGAGGCGGCTGCTGCGGACCCGTTCCTTCGGTGATCTTCGCAACCGGATTTCGGAATGGTACCGCGCCGTGCGTGCCTTCCGCGGAGCCTTTCCCGAGAGTGCCTACCTGAGCCGCCTGCGCGAAGACGAGGTCGCTCTCCTTCATGAGAAGAGGGACACCCTCCCGATGCTGCTGAAAAGTGTGCACCGCAATCTGCTTCCCGTCCCCGGTCACAGCGGCCGGCTCCTCTACCGGAGCGAAGTGCCCCAGAGCCTTTACGAGGAAGTCATGGGTGAAAATCCCTCGCAGAATGTAAATCCCCAGCTGCCCGTCGATTCCGTTGCCTGGACCGAGGCCCGTTCTTTCTCGCGCCGTTTGAGCTGGCTGCTCGCCTACCCGGTCTCCCTGCCGACCCGGCTGCTCTTCACTGACGCCCTCGGGGCGGTTTCGGGAGAGGCAATTGCCGATAACCTTTGGAGCAGCCAGTCCACGGAACGCTCCACGCAGCCCGTCCGCACCTCGACCCCCAACGATTTCGGCTTCTACGATCTGCTTGGCAATGTCTCGGAATGGCTCGGGGTGGCCGGGGAGGAAGTCCCCGAGCGCGTCGTCGCGATCGGGGGATCGGCCCGCGACACCCCGCAGCGCCTGCTGACGATTCCGGAGGAAGCGAGGGAGCCCTCGGAAAGAAACCGCTTTGTCGGCTTTCGGTTCAGCGTGCAGATGGAGGGATCGGAATGAGCGAATCCGAGCAGTCCCCGGAGGAGATGTCCCCCAAAGCGCAACGGCACCGGAATCTCCTCATCGTGATCACGGTTCTCATGGTACTCCTTCCGCTTTTCCTCGGGGCATTGCACCTGCTGGGCGTTTTCTGATTCCGCCTACTGCGACGGCGGCGAGGGGATCCACCGACCAAGAAGGAAAAGGACAAGGTAGAGGAACGGCGCAAGGACGATCAAAAAGGCGGTGCCGCTCAGGAAAAACTGCAGCATCCCGACCGCCAGCACGTACGCCCCGGTCAGGCCCCCGGCGAATACCAGCACTTTCTTTTCGCGCCGGGCGGCCAGCGCCGCCTCGACATCCAGAGGTTGCGCCGCGCTGCGGCGAATGACCCGGACGGAGTGGATCCCGCTGAGGACAAGGGCGCCCAGAAGAAGATAAAAAGCGAGGAGGTGGATCATGCCACCGAGAGTCCAACACCCTTGCGTGGAAGCGCAAGCAGGGGCGGAAATTTTGAAACCTTTTTTCGATCCCGTGTCTAATCAACAACTATGAAACACAAACCAAACCTTTCCCTCCTGCTCCTGGGAATCGTCTTGCTGCCCTCCCCGGCGGCGCTCGGCCAGGAAATCAAGACTTCCTTCGAAAATGTGCAGGACTACCGCGACTTCTCCGTCAGCGGCCTGAGCGAGGAAAAGTCCCTGAAGATTTTCAAGGCCGAGCTCGCGAATGCGCTCCCGCGCCTGGAGCGGCGCTTCCTGCCCGAAGGTCTCCAGCTGCACATCACCTTTACCGATATCGATATGGCCGGCGACATCCAGCCCTGGCGGAACCTGCACAACGCCGACATCCGGTATGTCGAGCGAATCTACCCCCCCAGGCTCAAGTTCACCTACAAGCTCACTAACGAGAAGGGAGAGGTTCTCCGGAACGGGAAGGAGTCGATCAGCGATCTCGCTTTCCAGATGAACGCGGCCGCCTCGGTCCGGGCCAACAGCGAAACTTTCTTTTACGAGACAACCCTCCTCAAAGACTGGGTCCGCCAAACCTTCCGCGACCTTAAACGGCCGAAGGAGTAGGCTTCGTCAATGCCTCGGCATGGGCGTTCTCGCGCTTCGCCATTCACTGGCAAGGACGCTGTAAACCTCAAGATCCACAAAATGGTCGTATAACCATTCTGCTTCCCGCTGCCGACCCTCGTGCACAAACCCGAGGATTTCCGGAATGTGGCGACTACGCTCGTTTCCCGTCGCCGACCGGATGAAGAGGCGGTTCATGCCCCGGTCCTCGAAGGCGTACTCCACGCAGGCGGAAACGCATTGCCGCATGATGCCCCGACCGCAGTGAGCCTCGCCAAGCCAGTAGCCGATGCTGGTGACACGGTTGGCATAATCAAAGCCGTGGAAGCCGACGAGGCCCACCAGGGCGCCCCGGAACCGAATCCCGAAATTGAATCCGGCCCGCCGTAAATAACCCGCGTAACTGAATTCGAGAAAGCGCCGCGCATCGTAGGGAATGCGCATCTGATCGACCCAGGGCAGCCATTCCCGAAGGTGCGCGCGGTTTTGCTGGACAAGGGAAAAAAGCGCACCCGCTTCCGAGGGCCGGGCGACCCGCAGGCTTAAATCGGAAGAAATCGACAGCAACAGCTCCATCTGAGCTCCGGGTATTTGAGCATTTACGGCAAAGGGCAATCGTTATCTGGGTCCTGCCAAAAGGCGGCCCATCAATTGACCGCCGGGGAATAAAGCAACTATCTTTTTCTCCTATCCCGCGATGGCAAAAGTGATCAAAGGAATCCTGCTCCTTCTCGGTGGCGCCCTTTTCGCCGCTCCGTTCCTGGTGGGGCAGCAAAGCGAGACGCTCGAAACCCAGCACGTCAAGGCCACCCTTCTTGCCGAAAAAGGCGCTTTCCGACCCGGGGAGCCCATCACCGTGGGGCTTCTTCTCGATCATGACCCCAAGTGGCACACCTACTGGAAATCGACGGCGACCGGGTACGCCACCTCGCTGCAGTGGACGCTTCCCGATGGATTCGAAGCCGGTCCCATCGAATGGCCGACGCCGACGATCTATGAATTCATGGGCACCATCGAGTATGTTTATGAGGGCGAAGTCCTTCTGCTGACCAGGATCCGCACGCCCGCCTCATGGGACGGATCCCCGGTTTCGATCCGGTTTACAGCGGATTGGCTGATGTGCGCGGACACCTGCATTCCCGCCACGGTGGAGGGCAGCCTTGAGCTTCCCGCAGCCGCTGCGGGCACCCCGCCTCCCCCGGGTCCGCGACCAGACCTTTTCGCGGAAACCCGCCGGCAGCTTCCGACCGGCCCGGAGCCTTACCGACTCAACGCCTGGCGGGAGGAGGGAGCCGTGCTCCTCCGCGTCGAGGGCGATGTCCCGCCGGGCCTGGTCTTCTTTGATGCCACCGGACAGCTGCATCCCGAAAGGGCCGCCACCGTCGTGCAGTCCAGCGCTGCGGGGGCGACGCTGCGCCTCGAAAAATCGGCCGCCGCCGAAGCCCTGCCGTCCCGCCTCGAGGGGGTGCTTCGGGCCAAGGAGGGCTGGCCCGGCCTTGAGGAACGGCCCGGCCTCCTCGTCGACATCCCGGTCGCCGCCGACCCGCCTCCGGGGGAGGTTTCCGCCGAACCCGGCAGCGGGTCGGCAGCGACGGGCCTCCCGACCCTGCTTGCCCTCGCTTTCGCGGGGGGCCTTATCCTGAACCTCATGCCCTGCGTCTTTCCAGTCCTCGGGATTAAGGTCATGGGCTTTGTCTCCCAGGCTGGTGAGGAAAGGGGCCGGGTGATCAGCCATGGCCTCGTTTTCACCGCCGGGGTTCTTCTTTCCTTCTGGCTACTGGCCGCCGTGCTTCTGGCCCTTCGTTCGGGCGGGGAAGAACTCGGGTGGGGCTTTCAGCTGCAGTCCCCCGTTTTCGTCTTCCTTCTCGCCCTCTTCCTTCTCGCTTTCGCCCTGAACATGAGCGGCCTTTTTGAAATCGGCCAGTCCGCCGTCGGGGTGGGATCCAACCTTACCGGAAAAGGCGGCTTCGCGGGTTCCTTTTTCAGCGGGATTCTGGCCACGGTGGTGGCGACTCCCTGTGCCGCTCCTTTTCTCGCGCCCGCCCTCGGGGCGGCCCTCGCCCTGCCCCCGGCAACCTCCGTGCTGCTCTTCACGGCGATCGCGCTTGGCCTGTCGACGCCGTATCTTCTCCTTTCCGCCTTTCCGGGGCTCGTGCGCAGGCTTCCCCGACCCGGTCCCTGGATGGAGACGTTCAAACAGGTGATGAGCTTTCTCCTCTACGGGACGGTGGCCTACCTTGTCTGGGTCCTCGCCGGCCAGCTTACCGAGGAGGCAGGATATTCCGCCTATGCGTTCCTCAAGGCGCTCCTCGCCCTCGTGCTGCTCGCCCTCGGGTTGTACACCTACGGGCGCTGGGGTGCCTTCCACCGTCCGAAAACGGTGCGCCGGATCTCCGTGACCGCGGCCCTTCTCCTCTGTCTTGGGGCGGTGGTGTACGGCCTTCCGGAAGGAGATGCGGAACGGGCAAAAGCCGCTCAACTCGACTGGCAGAAATGGGAACCAGGCAAGGCAAGGGAACTGGCGGCCTCCGGACGGACCGTCTATGTCGATTTCACGGCCCGCTGGTGCGTAACCTGCCAGACCAACAAAGCGACGGTCTTCGGCTCGCAAAAGGTCCGGGACTACATCCGCGCGAATGAAGTCGTCCTCCTCAAGGCCGACTGGACGCAGCGGGATGATCGCATCAGCGAGGCCCTTGCCCGCTTCAACCGGTCCGCGGTTCCCTTCAATCTTGTCTATCTTCCCGTCAGTCCCCGCGAACCGCGCATTCTGCCGGAAATCCTGACCCCGGGCATCGTTCTTGAAGCTCTAGCCCCGGCTGGCGAAGGAGGTTCCTGACCCAGCCCCGCAAGCTTGCCAAAGAGCCCATATGCTGCTTAGGTCCCCATCATAAAGGAGGGCCTTAATGGAAAAAATCATCGATGTGCAGCCGGGACAAACCATCCTCGAACAAGGGGAAGAGGGGTCAGGGTTTTTTGTGCTGAAGTCCGGAACCCTTGAAGTTTTCAAGGACGATATTCTGCTCGCGGTCATTATGTATCCGGGAACCATCTTCGGCGAAATGGGGGACATCCTCGGAAGACCGCGCAGCTGCAGCGTGCGGGCGAAGAACGAAGCACGGATTGCCTATTATGAGATTGATTCCCTCGACAGTCTCGTCTGCTCCAATCCCGAGATCGCGGTCAAATTGATCCGGACCCTGGCGAGCCGTCTCGACCGGACGACGCAGAAGTTGATCGACACCGCCCGCGAAAACCCGCTCTGGTCCACCAAGTAGCTTTCATCACCATTCCCTTGCGGGACACCAGCTTCTGGCCACCTTACTCTTATGCGGAATCTCCATCTTCTTCTCCTCCTCTTTCTGCCCATGAGCTTATTCGGCAACGACCCCGTTGCCGTCGGCGCCGATGCCCCGGCGGCGGCGGTGCCCTCGCATACCGGAGAGACCGTCGACCTCGGCAAACTCTATGCCGATGGACCCGTTCTCGTCTATTTCTATCCCAAGGCGGACACACCCGGCTGTACGAAACAGGCCTGCAATCTCCGGGACAATTTCACGGACCTCGAAAGGGCTGAGATCACCGTGGTCGGCGTCAGCCTCGATTCGGTCGACGACCTTGAGGCGTTCCAGGAAAAGTACGATTTGCCCTTCCTTCTCGTGAGCGACAAGGACAAGGCCCTTGGAAAAGGCTTCGGCGTCGGCAGCTATATGGGGATGGCCTATAAGCGGCAGAGTTTCCTCGTCGTGGACGGTAAGGTCGTCTGGCGCGACCTCAGCGCGCGTCCCACGACGCAAACCGCGGACGCCCTCGCCGCATGGGACGCCATCAAATCGGGAACCTGATCCCCTCCTCCCACGGCCGGTGGCCCTTCCTCCTTCTCTTCGCGCTCGTGGCGTCGGCGTTGGGGAATGCCCATGCGACCCCGTCCCTGACCCCGTCCCCGCTGGAGGAGGTCATGTTGCAGTCGCGGGAGACGGGGAAACCGGTCCTCGTCGCCTTCCTCGGGCCGGACTGGTCCGTGGCCTGCCGCAAATTCCAGCAGCGGGTCCTATCCAGTGACGCCTTCACGAGCTTCGCGCGGGAACACCTCCTCTACTGGCCCGTCCAGGCGCGCCGGCAACCGCGACTGCAAAAGAAGGAGCGGGCGCGGTTACAGGCGCTCGTCATCCATTTCGATATCAGGGCCTACCCGACGATCCTCCTCCTCGATCCCGATGGAACCGAGCGGTTGCGGCACGGATACCGGGAAATCAGCGGAAAGGCGTACGTCCGTCTTCTGGAGGCCCTGCTGCCCCCGGCTCCCTAAATCGCGTCGATCAGGAGGGCGATAATCACACTCACCCCGAGCCCGAAACCGGCTTTGACCATGTCCTTGCGGGCCAGTTTGAAGGCCCGCATCAAGCTGGTCCCTTCCGACTTTGAAAGGGCGAAAGCGAGTTCACGCCCGGCGAGAAGCCCGAGAAACACCCAGGTTGTGCTCATGGGGACGTTGCTCTGGATTTTGAAGATGTAGAGGACGAGGCCGTAGGTCAGGTCGACGATGGTCGCGGACCGGATGTCATGCGTGTTCGTCTTGCTGGTGACGACCTTCTGGATCTTGCCACCCCGGCTGTAATAGATGAAGGCCTGCACCGCCACCATCCAGCCGACACCGAGAAGAAGCCAGGACAGGGTCGGTTGCCGGGGCAGGTAGACAAAAATGTTCGCCATGTCCTGGATGAGCCACATCGACCAGAGAAAGGCCGTCGAGCCCCACTGGAATACCACCCAGTACCAGCCGATGTTGGCCTCCCCTTGCCTCCGCCAGCGCGCTTCCACCGCGCGCATGATGAGGAAATACAGAACCAGCCCGGCCACCATGGCGACGGCGTAGCCCATGAGGGATTTCGTCAGCATGCTCGGCATGACCGCCGGCTGGAAACTGACGAGGACGAGAAACGAAGTGCTGACCGGGAAACCAAAGCGGGTCAGGAAAAGAAGGACCAGCGGTGGCAGCAGGTGCTTCCATGTAATGAAAAACTTAACATCGCGGCGTTCGAGCATCTGCTCCTGCAGCGATTCCGTCTCTGCCACCACCTTCTCAAGGACACGTTGTTGCGGGTTGGGCACGTCGGGGCGCGTCAATTCCTCCCGCACCGGAAGAAGGGCCTCTTCCAGGCCCGCCATGGCCGCATCCAGCTCCTCCGGCTTTTCCACAAAGGCAAGATTGGTCTCTTCGATGGACCTCCGCAGCGTTTCCAGTTCGGCCAGGATCCGCGGTTGCTCCGGTTCCGCCTCCACCGCTTTCAGGGCCAGTTCGGTGGCCTCCTGGGCTTCCGCCACCTCCTCGTGGATGGATTTTTCATAAAGCTTGTTGAGGCGGTTGTAGGAAGGGTCGCCGTTGTAGTTAAACCAGCCATACAGAACGACCGCCACCATTACCGAACTGCTGAACAGCCAGAGGACCCACCAGGGGCGGTGGGAG